>CASFKT010000048.1 GCA_949295195.1 uncultured bacterium
CCACTCCTCTATGGGATACTCGGAGCAAGGTATTTACGATGGTGTTAACAAAGAATCGTCCAAACAAAAGGCTTCATTCCCGGTGCTTCTGGGCCTCCAGATAGTCGTTCAGCTCCGTATTGAGGATATCGGTGATGAACATATGGCCGGGGGCGTGGGTGATGACGATGGGGGGCTTGGCGTTCTCCACCGCAGCCTGGGGGGTGACGCCGCAGGGCCAGAACACGGGCACCTCGCCGGGACGGATCTCCACGGGATCGCCGTAGTCGGGCTTCATCACGTCCTTGACGCCGATCTTCTCCGGGTCGCCGATCTGCACCGGGGCCCCGTGGACGTTGGGCATCTTCACGGTGATGTCATAGGCCTTCTGGGCCTGCTCCGGGGTCATGGGCCGCATGGAGCACACCATGGGTCCCTCAAAGGGGCCGGACTTCACGGTCTGGATGTTGGTCTTGTACATGGGCACGTTGCGGCCCATCTCGATGTGGCGCACGGGGATGCCGGCGGCCATCAGGGCCTCCTCAAAGGAGAAGGAGCAGCCGATCAGGAAGCCCACATAGCCCTCCTTCCAGTACTCGGAGGCGTCGGTGAGCTCCTTGGTGAACACGCCGTTCTCATAGATGCGGTACCGGGGGATGTCGGTGACGATGTTGCCCCCCTCGCCCATGGCGTGGGTCTCCGGGGTGCCCCGGATGATCTCCAGCACCGGGCAGGGGAAGGGGTTGAGCTTGGTGAACTGCTCAAAGTCGGCGGCGTACTCCGGGGGCAGGATGAACTGCTCAAAGTCGGCGGCGTACTCCGGGGGCAGGATGGCCAGGTTGGCCTGGGCATAGCCCCGGCACATGCCGGCGGTGGGGAAGTCGATGACGCCCTCCCGGATGAGCTTGCGCACCTCAGCGGGTTTCATGTCGATATAGGGGGTGATATCAAATGCCATAGGAACCATCCCTTCTTTTTTGTTCTCCGCCCTTCTCTCGGGCGGGTCCGTTTGTGACTGCGATTACATATCCAGGGAGCGGCGCAGGGTGCGCAGGGCGGCCCGCTGGTTGAGCAGGGCCTCCTGGGCGGCCTGGATGGACACCTTCTCGAACTTCACCTTGTCCCCGGCCTTCAGTTGGCCCAGGAGGCGGAAGTCGGCGGAGATCACGTTGGCGATCTTGGTGTAGCCGCCGGTGGTCTGCCGGTCGGCCATCATGATGATGGGCTTGCCCTCGGTGGGCACCTGGATGGCCCCGAAGGCAATGCCGTCGGAGATGATGTTGCCGTCGGTGACGTGCTCGATCACCGGGCCGTCCATGCGGCAGCCCATGCGGTCAAACTCGTTGGTGACGGAGTAGGTCTCCCCCAGGAAGGTGGCAATGCCCTTCTCGGTGAACGCGTCGTCCTGGGGGCCCATGACCACCCGGATGGTGTACACCGGACGGGGGATGAACTCGGGGTAGATGTACCGCTCGTTCAGGTTCTTGGGGGTGCCGGGGGCCCGGAAGCCGATCACATCGTCCTTCTGGAGCTTCCGGCCCTGGAAGCCGCCGATTTTGGCCTTCATGTAGGTGGAGCGGCTGCCCATGACCTGGGGGATGTCCAGGCCGCCGGTGAAGGCGATGTAAGCCCGGCACCCGGTCTTGGGGGCCTGGAACCGGAGGGTCTGCCCCGCCTGGACCGCGATGGCCCGGTAGGTGGGCACCGGCTGCCCATCCAGGGAGGCCATCAGGTCTCCGCCGGTGAGGGCGATGGTGTTGGCCGCGTCAAAGCGCAGCTGAGGACCCAGCATGGTGCACTCCAGCACCGCCTCATCCTCCGGGTTGCCCACCAGGATGTTGGCGGTGGCCGCCGCCCGGGGGTCCATGACTCCGGAGACGGACACGCCGAACTGCTGATAGCCGATGCGGCCCATGTCCTGCACGGTAGTCAGCAGACCGGGATTCAATACCGTGATGCTCATTGTCCGCCCTCCTTTCTGGGATGGCGCTTGCACTCATAGGTGCCCGCCGCCTCCTGGGCGGCGATGGCGTCAAACTCCGCCTGGGTGATGGAATAGAACTTGATGTACTCGCCCGCCTTGGGGAGGATGGGCTCCGCCCGGTCCGGGTCGTACATGCGCACCGGGGTCTTGCCGATGAGCTGCCAGCCGCCCGGGGAGTCGATGGGGTACACGCCGGTCTGAGAACCGGCGATGCCCACCGAGCCGGCGGGGATCTTCACCCGGGGCTGCTTCAGGCGGGGGGTGGCGATCTCATCGCTCATGCCGCCCAGGTAGGTGAAGCCGGGGGTGAAGCCCAGCATGTAGATGAGGTACTCGGTGGAGGTGTGGATCTTGATGACCTCCTCCGGGGTCTTGTGGTTGTGCTCCGCCACAAAGGCCAGGTCGGGGCCGGCCTCCCCGCCGTAAAGGACGGGGATCTCCAGCACGTCGCTGGGGGGGATCTGAATGTTGGAGAGCTGGCCCATCAGGCCCTTGAGCTCCTTCACCAGCTCGTCATAGAGAATGACGCCGGGGTCGTAGTGGACCATGAGGGAGCGGTAGGTGGGGACCACCTCCACAATGCCGGGGAGCTTGCTCTCCTCCAGAGCGATGGTGAAGGCGCGGATCTGGGCGTTGATGGCCGGACTGATCTCATTGCCGAACTCCACCGTCACCGAGGAGTCCCCGGAGAGGAGAAATCTTACATCAGCCATAGAAGGCTCCTTTCTTGTGAGGCCCGGCAGACCAAAGAGATGGCCTGCCGGGCGCTGGGATCAAATGTTCACCTGGGATCAGCCGAACAGATTCAGGATGCCGGGGACAGCCTGGATGCCGGAGTACAGGGAGATGCACACCACGATGGCACCCAGAACGATCAGGGGCATGGGGTGCTTGTACTCGGTGCCCACGATCCGCTTGCTGCGGCTGGCGATGAGCATGACGCCCAGGGTGATGGGCAGGATCAGGCCGTTGAAGGCGCCGGCGACGATGAGCAGCTGGGCGGCGTTGCCCACAATGACCATCATCAGGGTGGAGAAGGCAATGAACCCTACCACGAACTGGCGCTCATACTTGTTGATGAAGGGGTGCAGGGTCTTCAGGAAGGAGACGGAGGTAAAAGCCGCACCCACCACGGAGGACACGCCTGCGGAGAACAGGCACAGGCCGAACAGGCGGTAGCCGAACTCACCGGCGGCCAGACGGAAGGCCTCGGCGGCGGGGTTGCCGCCGTTGGCGGCGTCGGTGATGATCTGGGCATTCTCGGCCAGCCACTGGGTTCCGCTCATGCAGGTGCCCAGCACCGCCAGGAACAGCAGGATACGGACCAGGCCGGAGGTGCCGCAGCCCTGAATGACGCTCTTGCGCACGTGGCCCACGTTCTCAGGGCCGGAGATACCGGCGTCCAGCAGCCGGTGGGCGCCGGAGAAGGCGATGTAGCCGCCGCAGGAGCCGCCCAGCAGGGTGGTCAGCGCGGTGAAGGCGTTGTTCTCAGGGTTCAGCAGATAGTCCACCCGGGTCACGCCCTTGGCCACCTCACCCAGAGGAGGCTGGGAGATGACAGCCACTACCAGCACGGTGATGAGGATGATGGCGGCCAGGAGGGTGGCCACCTTATCCATGATGGTCTTGGCGTTCTTGTTGATAAAGATGATGATGCCCAGGCAGCCGGCTACCACCGCACCGATGGTCTGATCCAGGCCGAACATGGCGTTGAAGCCCAGAGCCACGCCGCCCACGTTGCCCACGTTGAAGGCCAGGCCGCCGATGGCTACCAGAATGGCGATGACATAGCCCAAACCGGGCAGTAGCTTGTTGCACACATCCTGGGCCCGCATCTTGGAGACGGTGACCACCGACCAGATGTTCATCTGAGCGGTGATGTCCATGATGATGGCCATGACGATGATCAGGGCCAGGGCCGCCCCGTGCTGGGCGGTGAATGTAGAGGTCTGGGTCAGAAAGCCGGGGCCGATGGCCGAGGTGGCCATCAGGAAGGCGGCGCCGAAGAGCACCGAGCGGCTGGGTTTTGCCGCGGGCTGGTTCAGGGTGTTAGGTTCCTTACTCATAATATACCTCCCATGATATGAAATTCAGGGGTCTCTCCTTATGTCTGTCTCTCAGTCACACATCACACGATCTCAGACAGAGGGGCGATCTCCACGCCCTGGGCGTTCAGGGCCGCCCGGATGTTCTTGACGAACTCCACCGCGGAGGGGTTGTCGCCGTGGACGCAGATGGAGTGGGCGTCAATGGACACCTCCTCGCCGGTGATGGCGGTGACCTTGCCCTCGGTGACCATGCGGATGGTGCGGGCAATGGCCTCATCCTTGTCATGGATCACCGCGCCGGGCTGCTTCCGGGGCACCAGAGAGCCGTCCGCCTGATAGGCCCGGTCGGCAAAGACCTCGCTGGCCACCCGCAGGCCCACCTGCTTGCCGGCCTCCAGCATCTTGCTGCCCGCCAGGCCCATGAGGATGATATCCTTGTCCACCTCGGCGATGGCCTCGGCGATGGCCAGGGACAGGTCCATATCCTTGGCGGCCATGTTGTACAAGGAGCCGTGGGGCTTGCAGTGCTGCAGCTTCATCCCGTGGGCGGCGGTGAAGGCCATCAGGGCACCCAGCTGGTACTGGATGTAGGCCTTGACCTCCTTGGGGGAGCACACCATGTTCCGGCGTCCGAAGCCCATGAGGTCGGGGTAGCCGGGGTGAGCGCCCACCGCTACACCGGCGGCCTTGGCGGCGGCCACCGTCTTGTCCATCACCAGGGGGTCGCCGGCGTGATAGCCGCAGGCCACATTGGCGGAGGAGATGTGAGCAATGACCGCCTCATCCAAGCCGATGGTATAGGCGCCGAAGCTCTCACCCAGATCGCTGTTCAGATCTACTTTGTACATACGGATTGCCTCCTTGCAAATGATAGTCAGTTCTATTATATTGCAATCCCCGTGCCAACTTTTCCAATATTCATAAATTTTCAGGAAATGTGTTCTGTTTTTTATGAAATCCGCCCTTCCCACCCGAATTTTTCCGTCTTCCCCCAACGCTATTCACTCCTGTATTCACTCTGTGCGGGCAAAGACGGCGAGAGGGTGTGCGAAACCGCACACCCTCTCGTGCAAAACTGCACAGCCGCACGCTATATCTCCTCACCGCCCTGCTCCAGACGCCGTTTCAGGGTAAAGCGGGTACAGCCCAGCAGCTGGGCCGCCCGGCTGCTGTTGCCCCCGGAGAGCTCCATCGCCCGGTCAATGTAGGCGCGCTCAAAGGCCTCCACCTCCCGCTTCAGGTCAATCGGACTTTGCGTCAGATCCTTCATGGGATAGCTGGGACCCGCAGCGGCGCCCTCCTCCCGCTTGAACTCCAGGCCGGTCTCCTCTCCAGTGAGCAGCTCCCCCTGGCAGAACAGGACGCACCGCTCCATCACGTTGCGCAGTTCCCGCACGTTTCCCTTCCAGGAGTAGCGCTCCATCTCCTCCAAAAAGGCGGGGGCGATGTCCCGGACGTGCTTGTTGAACTTCCGGTTGAAGTGCTCCAGATAATAGCGGGCCAGAACGGGGATGTCCTCCCGCCGCTCCCGCAGGGGGGGAATGCGGATCTGCATCACGTTCAGCCGGTAGTACAGGTCCTCCCGGAAGGTCCCCTTCTGCACCTCCGCGTCCAGATCCCGGTTGGTGGCCGCGATGATGCGCACATTGACCTCAATGTCCCGCAGGCCGCCCACCCGCTTGAACCGCCGGTCCTCCAGAAAGGTGAGTAGCTTGGACTGCATGGCCAGGGGCAGTTCCCCGATTTCATCCAGAAAGACGGTCCCCCCGTTGGCCAGCTCCATCAGGCCCTTCTTGGCCTTGTTGGCCCCGGTGAAGGCTCCCTTCTCATAGCCGAACAGCTCCGACTCCAGCAGGGACTCGGGGATGGCTCCGCAGTTGATCTTCACCAGGGGGGTGTCCCGGCGGGGGCTGCTGTCATGGATGGCGTTGACCACCACCCCCTTGCCGGTGCCGGTCTCCCCGCAGATGAGCAGGTCCACGTTGTCGTTCTCCGCCAGGATGTCCACGTTGCGGCAGATGCGCCGGATGGCCTCGCTCTCGCCTACGATCTGCCGGGGCCGCTGGCGCATGAGCTCCAGGCTCCGGCGGCGTTTCAGCTGATCCAGGTTCCGGCGGATGATCAGGTCCACCTCCTCCAGATCGAAGGGCTTCTGGATGTAGTGGCAGGCCCCCCGCTTCATGGCCTCCACCGCCTGAGAGACCGAACCGTAGGCGGTGATCATGATGATCTGGATGTCCTCATCCAGCTTTTTGAAATCTTCGATGTGCTCCAGGCCCAGCTCGCCCCCCAGCTTGTTGTCCAGCAGCACCACGTCCGGCCGCCAGGACTCCGCCAGGGCCAGCCCCTCGGTGAACGTCTCCGCCGTCTTCACCTGATGCCCCAGGTCGGACAGACCGCTCTCCAGGGACATGCGGATCAGAAATTCGTCGTCCACCACCAATACCTTTGTATTCATGCCGTACCTCCTTTGTGGGGAAAGCGGATTTGCGCCCGGGTCCCCGACCCGGGCGTACTGTCCATGGACAGCACGCCGCCATTTTGTGCCAGCAGCCGCTGGACGATGGAGAGGCCCAGACCGCCTGTTCCGCCTTCGCCCAGCACCTTGTGCAGTTTCTCCGGCGTCATGCCCACTCCGGTGTCCACCACCGACAGGGTCACGCCGTCCTCCTCCTTCCATGCCCGGATGGCCAGCTCCCCGCCGTCCGGCATGGCCTTTACGCTGTTGTTAATGAGATTGATGAGCACCTGGCGCAGCTCCCCCTCGTCGGCGTAGAGCCACAGCCGCCCATTTACCAGGGCGTTGAACAGGATGCCCTTGTTCTCGGCCACCTTGAAATAGAGCATCTGCAATTCTTCAAACAGGGCGTTGAGACTGACCGTTGTCTTTTCGCTCTCCCGGCGGCGGGACAGGTTCAGCAGATTTTCGATGAGCAGGTTGACCCGGTCCACCTCCCGCACCATGCCGCCGCACAGCTTCCGGTCCCGCTCCTCACCCAGCTTCCGGCTCACCACCTGGATGCCAGCCCGGATGCCCGCCAGAGGGTTTCGGATCTCGTGGGCCACGTCGGCGGCCAGCTTGCCGGTGTAGGCCAGCTTCTCGTCCTCGGTGAGCTTCTCCTCCATGTGCTTCTTATAGGTCACATCGTCGATGGTGCACAGCACCCCCCAGCGGGTGCCGTCCGGCTCCCGCAGCTGCCACACGCCAAACTCGTAATCCCGGGCCTTTCCGCCCTGATCCGTCAGCCGGGCGGGCTCGGGGAGCACGTCCTCCCGCCGCTGGATGCGGGCCAGGAGCATCCGCAGGTCGCGGTTCTGCCCGTCCCGCTCGTCCTCCCGCCGGAGCATGGTGGAGGCCGCGGCGTTGATCAGAATGGGGGTGCCGTCCTGGTCATAGGCCACCACCCCGAGGGGCAGGTTTTCCACGATGCTCTCGTTGAGGGTCTTGACCCGCTCCAGCTCGCCGGTGTAGCCCCGGATGCGCTCCATCATCTTCTGAAAGGCCCGGGCCAGCTGCCCTACCTCGTCCGTCTTGTTCAGATACTCCTCTCCCAGCTGGTTCTCCTTGCCGGGATCTCCGCTGATGCCCCGGCACACCTCGCTCAGCCGCCGGATGGGATCGGAGATGTTGTGGGCGATGAGGACGCTGGCCTGGACAATGGCCAGCAGCATGGCCACCGCCGCCAGAATCATGTACTTCTGTTCCTCGATAAAGCTGCTGCCCAATCCCTGGCGGTCCAGATAGCACCGGATCGTCCAGCCCAGTCCGGGATCCTCCGCAGCAGCCAGCTGCTCCAGCGTGCTCACGTCCGCCGCAGGATCGCCCATGAGCAGGGCACCGTCCCGGCCATAAATAAACAGCAGGTTGCCCCGGTAATCTTCCCGGTATTTGTCCAGCAGCCGCTCCGGCTCCCTGCGGTACTCCTCCAGCTGGAGGTCCGCCTGGAGATAGCCGATCAGGGTCTGCGCCTCCTGGCGCTCCGCCTCCACCTTGACCTGGAACTCCGTAAAATATAGGATGACACAAAAGCAGAGCACAGTGGCCAGACTGATGCAGGCAAAGGGGATCAGAATTTTATTCTCAATGTCCAGTGGTACGATACGCCGCAGCTTCATGCTGCCTCCTCCTCTCTCCGGCTCAGCACAGATCCAACAAGCAGGGCGGCCGTGGACAGAATTACGCCAGGCAGGGCCGGATGCAGGGGCAGCAGGCCGCTGTAATAGGCGGGATACAACGTCAAAATGGCCGCGCCTCCCACCAGGACCGAGGCCCAGACTCCCTGCCTGGTAACCCGGCGGGACAGCAGTGTGCCGTAGGTGACGGGGAAGAGCAGGATGCTCACGCCGCCCCACACGTCGCCGCCGTAGGACAGCGTAAACTCCGGCGGATTCAGGGCCAGCAGCATGGAGATAGTGCCGCCGCCGAACACCGCCAGCCGTCCCAGGTTCAAAACCTGCCGCTCTGAGACCTCCTTTGGGCTTACGGTGCGGACGATGTCATAGGAGAAGGACGACGCAATCAGCAGCAGCTGGGAGTTGGCGGTGGACACACAGGCTCCGATCACAGAAAACAGGAAGAAACCGCTCCACACACTGTACAGCTCGTTATTCATCAGGTGGACGATAATTTCGTCGCTGGAGGCCACCTCCGGGGACTGGGGCGCCAGAACCCGCGCCGCCAAACCGATGTGGACCAGCGCAAAATACAAAAAGGCCAGCAGGATCAGGGACCCCAGCACCGTCCACCGGGCGCTGCGTGGATTGCGGGCGGACAGCACCCGGACCATATACTGGGGATTGGCCGCCAGCCCCAGCCCCCAGCCCCAGAACATGGACATGCAGATCAGGGGCGTGTAGCGGTTGTTGAACAGGGAGAGCAGGTCCTTGGAGGGGTCCGAGCCGGTCAGCGCCCCCGCCTGTACATAGAGCTCCGGAAAACCGCCCACCCAGCTGATCATCAGCCCCAGCAGCACTACGAGGCTGAGCACCAGCAGAACCAGATTAAAGGCGTCTGTACGCAGCACGGAGCGGTATCCGCCAAAGGTGGTGTACAGCACAAACAGGTATACCATCAGCACCGCCACCGGATAAGGAATGTCAAAGAGCGCGGCGGCCACCGTCCCAAAGCCCTTGTACTGCGTCACCAGATAGCAGACATATACCACCACCATGATAGCCCCATAGACCACCTGGAGGGCCGGCGACTGATAGCACTGGCCGAACAGCTCCGGAATGGTGACCACATTGTGGGCATACAGGCGGCGGCTTACAGCCGCCAGCAGAAAGGCGCCGAAAAACCAGGGAAACACCGAGTAAGCCAGCACCGCCAAGCCGTCCTCATACACTCCGCCGGTGAGGCTTAAAATCGTAATGGCAGACAGCCAGGTGCCCACGAACGTACAGATACACAGCGGCAGACTGGCCGTCCGGTCGCAGAGAAAGTAACTGCGGGCGGTGGGGTCCTCCCGCAGGCTGCTCTTTCCGATCATGCAGAAATAGATGAGATACAGGGCGGTCTTATTCATCCCATTGAGCCTCCATCCTTGGTGCAGAAGCGCTTCCCGCCCATAGAGCGGGTAAGCGCACCACAATTTTAGCACATTTTTTAATCGCTGGGGAAAGAAATTTCTGCCCGTTCCCCTGTGCCGGAGCGCAGAATTTACACACCCTTGTGTTCGGCACGCTGAACAGTGCATCCAATTTTCTCTCGAAATCCCCCAATCCGGTCTACCAGCCGTCTACCAGGTCTACCGCCGGGAAGCCTTGCGCGCCAAGGGTTTCCGGCGGTTTCTTTTTGCTGGTTTTGGGAGTCGGTCTACCAGATGTCTACCAAGGTTATTTTTTGAGGGAGAAACCCGCGGGTTTCTCCCTCTTTTTTGCGTTTTGAGCACGTTTTGGAGCATGTAAGGGGCGTTATGCTGTCATGGTTGGCTGAAAATCCCTTTTTCTTCTAGTTTAAGGCATTTTCTTCCTCCTTTTGGCAGAAAACTTTCCTCCGCGCCTGAATTTAAAAGGAGGAATTCCAATGAGAAACCTGAAGCGGGCTCTCAGCCTGGGCCTGACCGCGGCCATG
>CASFKT010000049.1 GCA_949295195.1 uncultured bacterium
ATCGCCTGCGGCCTGGACCCGGAGAAGAACACCCTGTTCATCCAGTCCCATGTCCCCGCCCACGCGGAGCTGGGCTGGGTGCTCAACTGCTACACCATGTTCGGCGAGCTCAGCCGTATGACCCAGTTCAAGGACAAGTCGGCCAAAAATGCCGACAACATCAACGGCGGCCTGTTCACCTACCCCGCCCTCATGGCGGCGGACATCCTGCTCTATCAGCCCGACTTTGTCCCTGTGGGCAACGACCAGAAGCAGCACGTGGAGCTCACCCGGGACGTGGCCGAGCGGTTCAACCACATCTACGGCGACGTGTTCAAGGTGCCCGAGCCCTACATCCCCAAGGTGGGCGCCCGGGTCATGTCCCTGAGCGACCCCGCCAGCAAGATGTCCAAGTCGGACAAGGACCCCAACGGCTCCATCTATCTGATGGAGAAGCCCGAGGACATCCTGCGCAAGTTCAAGCGGGCGGTCACCGACAGCGACACGGAGAAGTGCGTCCGCTATGCCCCGGAGGAGAAGCCCGGCGTGTCCAACCTCATGGCCATCTACTCCGCCGTCACCGGCAAGACCTTTGAGGAGATTGAGGCCGAGTTTGACGGCCAGGGCTACGGCGCCTTCAAGCCCGCCGTGGGTGAGGCCGTGGTGGAGACCCTGCGCCCCATCCGGGAGGAGGCCGGCCGCATCCTGAAGGACAAGGCCTATCTGGAGAGCGTCTACAAGGCCGGGGCGGAGAAGGCCTCCTATGTGGCCAATAAGACCCTGCGGAAGGTCTATAAAAAGGTGGGCTTCGTGGCCCGGTAAGATTTTATTTTCCCCTTCGGGGGAAAATAAAGAAAATACAAAGAGGAACTTCTATGCCTGTACAGATCTCTGTCATCGGCGCGGTGGCGGCCGCCCTGCTCACCGCCGCCATTGTGGCCTTTATCACCACCCCGGTGGTGCGCACCCTGGCCTTTCGGGTGGGGGCGGTGGATGTCCCCAGGGACAACCGCCGGATGCACAACCACCCCATCCCCCGGATGGGGGGGCTGGCCATCTTTTTCGGCTTTATCCTCAGCGCCCTGATTTTTGTCCCCCTGGACGCCCCCCTGCGGGGGATGCTGATGGGGGCGGTGATCATCGTCATTTTGGGCATCTTTGACGACATCTATGCCCTGCCCGCCCTGCCCAAGCTGCTGGTGCAGATCGCCGCGGCCACTGTGGCGGTGCTCATGGGCAACCAGATCGAGGTGCTGTCCAACCCCAATATCTTCAGCAGCAACCCCTATTGGGACCTGGGCTTCCTGTCCATCCCCATCTCGGTGTTCTGGATCGTGGGCATCACCAACGCCGTCAACCTGATCGACGGCCTGGACGGCCTGGCCTGCGGCGTGTCCACCATCAGCTCCATGACCATGCTGGTCATCGCCCTGACGGTGGCCGAGCCAGACGTGGCTCTGCTTATGGCCGCCCTGGCCGGCGGGTGCATCGGCTTTCTGCCCTATAACCTGAACCCGGCCAAGATCTTCATGGGGGACACGGGCTCCACCTTTTTGGGCTTTATCCTGGCCACCGTGTCCATTGAAGGGCTGTTCAAGTCCTACGCCATCATCTCCTTCGCGGTGCCCTTCCTGATGCTGGGCCTGCCCATCTTCGACACCTGCTTTGCCATTCTGCGCCGTGTGTCCCACGGCCAGAGCCCCATGGCCCCCGACCGGGGCCACATCCACCACCGGCTCATCGACATGGGCTTCAACCAGAAGCAGGCGGTGGCAGTGCTCTACGTCATCAGCGCCATCCTGGGCCTGTCCGCCGTGGTGCTTACCACCACCAACGTGGTCCGGGCCATGGTGGTGCTGCTGGCCCTGTGCGTGGCCGGCGGGATGGCTGCCAAGCTGTACCTGGACCGGATGAACCACAGGGACCAGGACGGCGCCCGGCCGCCCCAGGGGCGCGGGGGGGCCAAGCCCCGGAAGCTGCACAATCCGCCCTCTGATGTGGCGGGAAGCGACTATTTCTTCGGAGAAGAGGAGCGATCCGACAAATGAAGCCTGTTACGGTTATGACCATCTTCGGCACCCGGCCGGAGGCCATCAAAATGGCCCCCCTGGCCCTGGAGCTCTCCCGGCGGGAGAACATCCGGGCCCTGTGCTGCGTCACCGCCCAGCACCGGGAGATGCTGGACTCGGTGCTGGAGATTTTCCATCTCAAGCCCGACTACGACCTGAACATCATGGAGCCGAGGCAGACCCTGTCCACCATCACCTCCAAGTGCCTGCTGGGCATGGACGGCGTGCTGGACGAGGCCAGGCCCGACCTGGTGCTGGTCCACGGGGACACCTCCACCACCTTTGCCGGGGCCCTGTCCGCCTTCTACCACCAGATCCCGGTGGGCCATGTGGAGGCCGGCCTGCGCACCTATGACAAGTGGTCCCCCTTCCCGGAGGAGATGAACCGGAAGATGGTGGGTGCCATCGCCGACCTGCACTTCTGCCCCACCGTCACCAACCGGGACAACCTGGCCCGGGAGAACATAAAAACCGGGGTGTTCCTCACCGGAAACACGGTGATCGACGCCCTTCAGACCACGGTGAAGGAGCGCTTCACCTTCCAGGAGGAGGTCCTGAACCGCCTGGACTACCAGAACCGCCGGGTGATCCTGGTCACCTGCCACCGCCGGGAGAACTACGGTCAGCCCATGACCAATATCATGACCGCCCTGCGCCGCATCGCCGACGCCTTCCCGGACACGGAGCTGGTCTACCCCGTCCACCTGTCCCCGGTGGTCCAGGGGGCCGCCCACAAGTATCTGGACGGACACCCCCGCATCCACCTCATCGCCCCGCTGGCGGTGGACGAGATGCACAACCTGATGGCCCGCTGCCACCTGGTGATGACTGACTCCGGCGGCCTTCAGGAGGAGGCCCCCGCCCTGGGCAAGCCGGTGCTGGTTCTGCGAAAGGAGACCGAGCGGCCCGAGGCCGTCCAGGCGGGCACGGTGAAGCTGGCCGGCGTGGAGGAGGAGACCATCTTCTCCCTGGCCAGCGAGCTGCTCCGCGACGAGAGCGCCTACGCCGCCATGGCCCACGCGGTCAACCCCTACGGGGACGGCCAGGCCTGCCGCCGCATCGCCGACGCCATCGAGTGGCACTTCGGCCTGCGCCAGACGGCCCCTGAGGAATTTCAGGGGTGACCGTCCGGACATGTCCCACATAAGGAGGTGAGGATTTGGACTCAAAAAAACGCCTGGCCATCGCCCTGGCCATCACCTGTCTGATCGTGGTGGCCATCTTCGCCAGCTTTGGCCGCAGTTTGTTCTTTGTCCAGATCCCCTCCATCACCCTGGCCGACGTGGACGGGGCGGGGAGCTCCTCCTCCGGCGGCTCCGGCGGCCAGGAGGGGGACCAGTACTGGCAGGTGGCCGTCACTCCGGAGACGGTGCAGAGCGTGGTGGCCACCCTCTCCCGCCCGGACAGCTACTACCGGGAACTGACGGTGGAGACCCTCTGGTCGGGGGGCTCCTACTCCTCCACGGTCCAGTACTGGGAGGACTCCGGCTGGTCCCACATCCGTCAGACCCTGGCCTCCGGGGCGGTGCGCCACGACCTTGTGGGGGCGGAGACCGCCTACTACTGGTACGAGGGCGCGTCCACCTGGAACTCCTTCCCGGCGGACGCGCGCTCCGCCGACCTCAGCCAGCACATCCCCACCTATGAGACGGTGCTGGAGCTGGATACGGCGTCCATTACCGGCACCGGCTATGAGCTCAAAGGGACCTTCCCCAGCGTCTTTGTAGAGGTACAGGGGGAGGACGGCGCTCTGGAGCGGTACTGGATCAGCACCGACAACGGCCTGCTCATCGCCGCCGAGCGGGAGGTGGACGGCTCCCTGGTCTACCGCATGACCGCCTACGGCCAGGTTCAGACCCCATGCCCGGCCACCGCCTCCTTTGCCCTGCCTGACGGGCAGGTGCTGCACACCCTCTCCTGATGTGAGGTATGAATCCGGCGGGGGCAAGCCCCCGCCCTACCGAGTTTGTACGATACCGTAGGGCGGGGGCTTGCCCCCGCCGTCCCATAATCCAACCCCGCCATTTCTTGCAGGGCGCAACGACCCGGCGCACCGTTCCGGTTTTTGTACGGCGGCGTGCCCGGTGGTCACGCCCTACGGTTCCGTTTCCTTGTCCCCCAGCCCCAGGATGAGCACCAGCCCCAGGGCGATGACCAGCTCCAGGTCGTCCCCCTCCCACAGCAGGAGCAGGACGATGAGCAGGAGCAGCAGATCCCCGCTGTCCAGGTCCTCCAGCTTCAGGGCCCTCAGCAGGCCGCCCAGCCCCCCGGTACCCCCTTCTCCCGTGAGGAAGGAGGGGAGAGAGAAGCCCGCGGGCCCGCCCGAACCGGGGCGGCGGCCGGCGCGATGGGGGTCCTCCCCGCCGGGGCGGCCCGTTTGCCGCTGTCCCTTCGGTTGAGACGTGCCGGTTCTGGGGCCCTCGGGCTCATCTACCGTAACCCGGGTATAGGATGCGCCGTTGGGGATATAACGATTATACATGGCGGTCCTCTCCCTTCTCGCCCAGGACCTGGAGGGCCACCCGGATCACATGGGACAGTTTGGCCAGCTGCACCGCCCGGTCCAGCCTGGCCTGCCGCTCCTTCCGCAGGAAGGGGCGCAGGGCCTGGAGCAGGTCGGTGGTGCGCTCGTCGCCCCCCTGGTACTCCTGCCACAGGCGCATCCCCATCTGGAGCAGCCTGGGGTCCAGGGAGGAGAGGGCGGCCAGGGGATTTTCACCCCCGGTCTCCGATGGGGCGGGGGAGTCGGGAGCCGTCCCGGCCCGCTCCCAGCCGGGTTCCCCGCCGTCCTCATCCCCATTTGCCGGAGAGGGGGGTGGGGCGGACTGGCCCAGGGACTGGGCCAGGGCCATGATCTGGCCCATGGCCGCCGGGTCCCCCAGGATGGTATTCAGTTTTTCCTCCAGCTCGCCCATATCCGCGGCGCTCTTCATCAGGACAGCCCGGACTCCTCCGCCTGCCGGCGCAGGCGCTCTACCAGCGCCGCCCCCTCCTTGGTGCTCATCAGCTGGTTCATCATGCCCATCAGCTGGGAGGCGTCCCCCTGTGCGGCGGCCTGAGCCGCCTGCTGGACCCCGCCGGTCTGCTTCAGCATGGACACCAGCTTCTGGGCGTCCCCGGACTGGGCCAGGTGGGCAATGGCTTGGCGGTGCTTGCCCAGAGCCTCCCCCATTTGGGCGGAGGAGGCGGGCTGTTTGGAATGTTGACCCTGCATATCCCATTCACTCCTATTCTAATGTTCCGTTTCAGTATATGCGGCGGGACAGGTAAGGTGACAATATGAAGATCCTTGTTTTTTCCGATTCCCACCGCTTCCTCTCCGGCATGGTCCAGGCCATCGAGGAGGAGAAGCCCGACCAGGTCATCCATCTGGGCGACCTGATGGGCGACGCGGAGGAGGAGCTGTCCTGGCGCTTCCAGACGCTCCCCATCTGCATGGTCCCCGGCAACTGCGACGGCTGGACCACCGCCCCCGCCATCAAACGGATCACCCTCCAGGGGAAGAACATCCTGCTCTCCCATGGCCACCTGTGGAGGGTGAAGGGGGGCTATGACCTGGCCATTGCGGAGGCCCGGAAGTCCGGCGTGGACATTCTCCTCTTCGGCCACACCCACAGGGCCTGCTGCCAGCAGCTGGAGGACGGCCTGTGGGTGATGAACCCCGGGGCCAGCCGCACCAGCTATGGGACCATCCTCCTGGAGGGGGACAGCATTTTCTGTACCCTGACCAAGCTGATCTGATCCCAAAACCCCGGCGCAGCGTGGAAAGAAGGTGAGTGCGCAGTGAAAAAACTGCTGTATATCCTGTTTCATCGTTCGGTATTTGTGGGTCTGTCCCTGATCGCGCAGGTGGTGGCGCTGATGCTGATGGTGGGCTTCTTCTCGGAGCACACCACCGGCCTGTACTGGTTCTTTATCTTTCTGAGCGTGGCGGCCGCCCTGCTGATCGTGGGGAGCCGCATGGAGCCCGCCTATAAGATCGCCTGGCTGCTGCTGGTGCTTCCCTTCCCTGTGTTCGGGGGCATCTTCTACCTGCTGGTGGGCGGCGGACAGATTCCCCAGCGCACCAGCCGCCGGATGAAGCGCATCTCCGAGCAGTCGGAGGAGAACCTGCGGGAGGACTTTAAGGCGGACGACCTGCTCACCCTGGGGGAGGACGCAGCCGGCCAGGCCCGGTACCTGGAGGACTTCGCCCACTGCCCCGCCTACACCAATACGGAGACCGAGTATTTCCCGGTGGGGGATCTGGTCTTTCCCCGAATGCTGGAGGAGCTGCGGAAGGCGGAGCGGTATATCTTCCTGGAGTATTTCATCATCCAGCCCGGCGTCTTCTGGGACAGTGTGCTGGAGATCCTGGAGGAGAAGGCCGCCCAGGGGGTGGAGGTGCGCCTCATCTACGACGACATGGGCTGCATGTTCACCCTTCCCCGGGACTACAACGAGCAGATGGCCGCCCGGGGCATCCAGTGCCGGGTGTTCAACCGCTTTGTGCCGGTGATGTCCCTGCGCTTCAACAACCGGGACCACCGGAAATTCCTGATTATCGACGGCAAGGTGGGTTTCACCGGGGGCATCAACCTGGCCGACGAGTATATCAACCGGCGGGAGCGCTTCGGCCACTGGAAGGACAGCGCCATCCTGCTGGAGGGGGACGCGGTGTGGTCCATGGCGGTGATGTTCCTCACCATGTGGGACCACTGCTGCGGCTGGGAGGAGGAGTTCCACCACTTCCGCCCGGAGCCCGCCCCCGCCCGCCCCTGGACCGGATACGTCCAGCCCTACACCGACACCCCCCTGGACCGGGAGGCGGTGGGCCAGGCGGTCTATCTGAACATGATCGGCAAGGCCCGGAAGTATATCTATATCACCACCCCCTATCTGGTCATCGACGTGGCTACCAACACCGCCCTGTGCAACGCGGCCAAGTCCGGGGTGGACGTGCGGATCATCACCCCCCACATCCCGGACAAGCGGTATGTGTTTGAGGTCACCCGGGCCCACTACCCGCCCCTTCTGGAGGCGGGGGTGCGCATCTACGAGTACACCCCCGGCTTCATCCACGCCAAGAACTTCGTGGTGGACGACCGCTTCGCCACGGTGGGGACGGTGAATCTGGACTACCGCAGCCTGTTTCTCCACTTTGAGGACGGCGTGTGGCTGTGCGAGGCCCCCTGCATCCAGGACATCCGCCGGGACTTCGAGGAGACCCTGCGGGTGTGCCAGCGCATCTCCCTGCGCCAGCGGAAGTATTTCAACCCCATCATCCAGCTCTACCGGAACATCCTGCGCATCTTCGCGCCGCTGATGTAACAATGAGAGGGAGACGGCAAGAGCCGTCTCCCTTGCGTCTGTCGAAAAAGCGGCAGAGCCGCTTTTTCGAGGGAGAGCGCGCAAGATGGACCTCGATTCCTTGCGGAAAAGTCGGCCCATCTTGCGCGAGAGGTGTCATTTCCGAGGCGCATGTCCTCGGAAATGACAAGATCTCACTTTATTCCGTCGTCTATGGACGACGGAACTCCTTGCAGGAGGGCTTTTGAGGAAGGTGGGCAAAAGGGAGACGGCAGAAGCCGTCTCCCTTTTGGATTATAGGCCGCAGCAGCCGCTGCGGGCCTCCTGATAGCTGGTGGCCGTCTTGGGGGATACGCTGTTGGGGGGGAAGAATTCGTCCACCGGGAACTGCACCTTGCGGAAGATCTCGCAGGGATCCTCGCCGCACTCGGCGCCCTGGCAGGTGCACTCCTTCTCCGGCAGGCAGTAGTCGTAGGCGGGGATGAGCAGCTGGGTGTCCCGCTCCATGCGGATGATGGAAAACTGGCCCAGGGTGACGTACAGGCGGTGTACGTCGCCCCCCATCACCAGCTCCTCCGGGAAGCAGGCGCAGATGGACGGGGGGATCTCGCAGCAGCAGTCGCAGGGGCGGCACTCGCACACGTCCACCAGCTTCATGCTGAGGATGATGGGGTCCACCGACTCCACCACCGCGGTGGGCAGGCTGCGGGTGGGCAGGTTCTGCACGTCGTAGGCCTTCTCCTGGCCCTGGGAGGAGAACACCTTGGCGCTCCCCTCGCTGCCGAACAGGATGACCCGCTTGTCAAAGACGGCCAGGCCGCTGATCTCCACCGGCCGGGCGGCGCCCACGAAGGCGTCGGCGGTGATGCGGTAGAAATACCGCACATCCACCGTGTAGAACCCCCGGTTGAAGGTGACCGGCTCCACGTCGATGTAGGCGTACAGCAGCTCGGCGCAGCCCGCCTTCACCGACACCGCCCGGTCGATGACCTCCTGACAGCCCCGGGTGGGGTAGACCCGCAGGTCCTCAATGCAGTCTTTGTCCTTGCAGGAGTCAAAAATTTTCTTGGTGTGTATGCACACGGCCTCCCGAATGCAGCGGTCCTCGCTGACGGGGCCGGGCACGACCTTTTCCGGCATAGGTAAGTCCCTCCTAAGATGTTGCCGAGGCGGAGCAGAGCCCCGCCGGTTGGATTTTGGGGTACGCTCCATACTATGAGAGACGGAAAAAATGGTGCGGCGGCGGAGGGGCAAAGAGGGGTTGTCCTTTGCCCCCTTTTTCGGTATAATAAAAAAGCTGGGCAGATGCCCGCGTCCCCATCCACCTGACGCCGCAGGAGGTTTTGTATGGCCCGAACTGGATTCATCCAAAACGAATTGGATCTCAAGCTGCTGGTTCTCTATATCATGTCCCGCACCGCCGCCCCAGTCACGTTCAATCAGCTGCTGGACGTGGCTCTGTGCGACGCGGGGGTGGACTACTTCTCCCTCACCGAGGTGGTGGGCCACCTGGTGGAGACCGGCCATCTGGAGCAGACCGGCCAGGTCTATGCCATCACGGAGAAGGGACGGCGCAACAGCGAGATCTGCGAGAGCAGCCTGCCCTACTCGGTACGCATGCACTGCGACGAGAATCTGGGAAAACTCAACGGGGCGCTGAAGCGGGCGGCCCAGGTCCAGACGGGGGTGGAGCCCCATCCGGACGGCACCTGCACCGTGCGCCTGTTTTTCGCCGACGACGGCGGCCCGCTGATGGAGCTGAAGTTCCTTTATCCCTCCCAGGAGAAGGGACGGGCCCTGGCGGAGCGCTTCCAGGAGACGCCCGAGGCTTTTTACCATGATCTGATGGCCTTCCTGTCGGAAGAGCGCAAAAAGGAGCAGCCCTGATATGAGACGAAAAGACCGGGAACGGGATCGTGCCTTTGCCTATGATGTGATCGACCGGTGTGAATACGGCGTGGCCGCCATGGCCGGGGAGGGGGGAGCGCCCTACTGCGTCCCCCTGTCTCTGGTGCGCCTGGGGGACACGCTGTACTTCCACTGCGCCCTGGAGGGGACCAAGCTGGACTGCCTGAGACGCAGTCCCCGGGTGTGCGTGTCCTTTGTGGCCTCCAACCAGGCGGCCCTGGACAAGTTCACCACCTACTTTCAGTCTGCCAATGTGATCGGGACCGCCGCCGAAGTGACGGAAGAGGCGGAGAAAATTTCCGCCCTTCGGGCCCTGTGCGAAAAACTCACCCCCGCCAATATGGCCGGGGACAACTTTGAGCGGGCCATTGCCAAGAGCCTGCCCCGCACCGGGGTGTGGCGCATCCAGATGGAGGAGGTCTCCGGCAAGGAGAAGCCCCGTCCCTGACCGCCCCCTGTTTGTTTGGAAGGAGATCGTCCCATGCCCCTTGATCGTGTCCTTGCCCGCCTGCGGCAGCGGATCACTCCCACCCGGCGGGCGGCCTTTCTGGCCTGTTTTATCGCCGGCTATCTGATCCATCTGTTTGCATTTACCAATATCATCCCCAACTCCGACGGCCTGAGCCGGGTATTTGACACCCAGCAGATGACCGTCTCCGGCCGGTGGTTTCTCCACTACGCCTCTTTTTTGAACGATTTTACCCAGATGCCCGCCCTCATCGGCTTTTTCTCCATGGTGTTTCTCGCCCTGGCTGCGGCGGGGGTGGTGACCGCCCTGAACCTGCACAGCCGGGCCCTGTCCGCCTTTGCCGGGGGGCTCATGGCCGCCTTCCCCTGCCTGGGGTACACCTTCCTCTACATGTTCACCGCCTCCGCCTACTGCCTGGCCATCCTGCTGGCCGTGCTGGCGGTGTGTCTGGTGAAGAAGGGGGGATGGCTCCGGACCCTGGGGGGAGTGGTTCTGCTGGCCCTGTCCATGGGAATCTACCAGGCCTACGCGGCGGTGGCGGTGGCCCTGTCCCTGCTGGTGGTGCTGCGCGCCTGCCTCCACGCCCGCTCCACCCTGAGGGGGACCGCCCGGCTGGGCTTCCGGCTGGCGGGCTTTCTGGCCGTGGGGGCCGCCCTCTACTACGGCATCCTCCAGATTTTCCTGGCGGTGAAGGACCTGGAGCTGCTGGACTATCTGGGCATGAGCGACGCCGGGAGCGGCTACCCCGTCGCCCAGCTGCCCGGCCTGATCCTCTCCGCCTATAAGCAGGTCTTTGTCTTTTTCTTCTGGCCCAACGGGTCCAACTCTTTTACCACCCCGCTGCTGGCGGGGCTGAATCTGCTGGCCCTGGCGCTGGCGGGGGCGTGCTTTTTGGCCATCGTCCTCCGCCGGGCCCTGTGGCGGGAGCCCTGGCGGCTCATCGGAGCGCTGGTTCTGGCCGCCCTGCTGCCCCTGGCGGTGGGTTTTGCCCAGATCATCGCCCCCTTCTCCGACGCCACCCCCATTATGAAGTACGCCTACGTGCTGGTCTATATGGCGGTGCTGCTGGCGGCCGACCTGGGGCTGAGCTTCCTGCCCCGGCCCCGGGGGGGCATGGCCGTCTCCGGCGCCCTGGCCCTGTGTCTGACCGGGGTGACCCTGTACAGCGCTAACATCAACAACCTGCTGTACACCGCCGCCGACCAGGCCCACCGGGCCACCCTCAGCTATGCCACCCGGCTGCTCACCCGCATTGAGAGCTGCCCGGGCTACACCGGGGAGGAGGAGGTCCTCATCATCGGCTCCTTCCCCACCGACCGCATCTATGCGGACATTGAGAGCTACGCCCTGGTGGACCACTACAGCGTCCCCCGGGACACGGTGGCCCCCCTCAATAAGCATATCTACTACTACCTCAACGACTGGCTCAACGTGCCCATTGCGGAGCCGGAGGAGGAGACCATGATCGAGGTCGCCCAGTCGGAGGAATTCCAGGCCATGCCCCTCTACCCCGCCGACGGCAGCGTCCAGATGCTGGACGGCCGGGTGGTGGTGAAGATCCAGGAGGAGTACACCCCCAAGAGCGACTATGAGCTGGCCTATGAAAACAGGAGATGATCCCATGGAGACATCCGAATCCCTCCGCACCGGACAGCTGTCCGTGGTGCTGCCCGCCTACAATGAAGAGGAGTCGGTCCCCCTGGCGGCGGATGTGATCGGAGATCTGCTCACCCAGGCGGGGATCGACCACGAGCTGATCTTTGTCAACGACGGCTCCCGGGACCACACCTGGCGGGCCATTCAGGAGGCGGCCGCCCGGCGGCCCCAGGTACGGGGCATCCGCTTTTCCCGGAACTTCGGCAAGGAGGCCGCCATCTTCGCCGGTCTGGCCCAGGCGAAGGGGGACTGCTGCGTGGTGCTGGACTGCGATTTGCAGCACCCGCCGGAGAAGATTCTGGAGATGTACCGCCTCTGGCAGCAGGGCTGGCAGGTGGTGGAGGGGGTCAAGATCAGCCGGGGGAAGGAGAGTCCCCTCCACACCCTGGCCGCCAAGACCTTCTACCGCTTTTTAAGCGGCGCCACCCGGATCGACATGTCCCACGCCTCCGACTTCAAGCTGCTGGACCGGCGGGCGGTGGACGTGCTGGTGGCCATGCGGGAGAAGAACGCATTCTTCCGGGCCCTGTCCTCCTGGATCGGCTTCGACACCGCCCAGGTGGAGTTTGAGGTGCAGCCCCGGGCCGCCGGGGAGTCCAAGTGGTCCCTGCGCAGCCTCACCCGGTACGCCGTCACCAACCTGGCCTCCTTCTCCACCGCGCCGTTGCAGATTGTCACCATCCTGGGGGTGCTGGTGTTCCTGTGCTCCCTGGTGCTGGGGTGCTGGTCCCTGTGGCAGAAGATCAACGGCCAGGCCCTGGAGGGCTTTACAACCGTCATCCTGCTCCTGCTCCTCATCGGCAGCGCCCTGATGGTCTGCCTGGGCATTTTGGGATATTACATCGCCAAGATCTACGAGGAGATCAAGGACCGGCCCCGGTACATCGTCTCGGATGACTGCGGAGGAAAGAACGGCCATGAGAGATAAGCTCCGCTCCCTGCTGGACCCCACCCTGTTCCGCTTTATTCTGGTGGGGCTGGTGAACACCGCTGTGGGCTATGGGGTCATGTTTGGCCTCTATAACCTGGCGGGGCTCCACACCTGGGGGGACACCGGCTACTGGATCTCCTCCGCCGCCAACTACGTCGTGGGCAGCGTGGTCAGCTTCTTCCTGAACAAGCACTTCACCTTCCGCAACCAGGAGAAGGGCGTGAAAGTGGTCCTCCGCTTTGCCCTGAACATCGCCGTTTGCTGGGCCCTGGCCTACGGCATTGCCAAGCCGCTGACGGTTTGGCTGCTGGCCGGCACCGGCTGGAGCCAGCAGATCCAGGGGAACCTGTCCATGCTGGCGGGCTCCGGCATTTTCGTCTTTCTCAACTACTTTGGACAGCGGTTCTTTGCCTTCCGCAGCCGCTGAACCTGGATGTTTGATCGCTCAGGCGGCCCCCGTGGCCGCCTCAGGCTGTCGAAAAAGTCCAAGGACTTTCCCGACAGCCTGAAAAATGCCGTTACTTTTCCGCCGCACAGCGGCGGAAAAGTCCTCGCTGCGCTCGCTGAATGCCTTGCGCAGCAAGGCATTCAGGGCATTTGATCCCACTTGAGGCGGGCTGCCGCCCCCTCGAGATCCCCCGCCAAAACTCGGACTGATTCGTTTTCGCAGAGGTTTTTTGATAAGCTCAGGCGGCCCCCGTGGCCGCCTGATGTGTTTGGCGGGGCTTTTTAGTGCCTTCGTCATCCCATTGTATTGCCCCGGCCCTGTCTCTCCTCGGAGAGGGCCCCATTCTGCCGTTTGAGGTGAACGCCCCATGAGTTTTTTCCGCTGTCCCCTCTGCTCCGCCCCCCTGAAGCGGGGGGAGCGCGCCTACACCTGCCCCGGCGGCCACAGCTTTGACCGCTCCGCTGCCGGCTATGTCCATCTGCTCCCCGCCAACCGGAAGCACTCCCAGAACCCGGGGGACGACAAGGCCATGGTGGCCGCCCGGTCCGCCTTTCTGGAGAAGGGGTACTATTCCCCCCTGCGGGAGGCGCTGTGCGACCTGGCCCTCCGGGACACGGCGGATTTGTCCGCCCCCGCCCTGCTGGACAGCGGCTGCGGGGAGGGCTACTACACCCAGGGGCTGTTCCAGGCCCTGGCCCAGGCGGGCCGCACCCCGGAGCTGGCCGGGGTGGACATCTCCAAATTCGCCCTGCGCCGGGCGGCCAGGCGGGTGAAGGAGGGGGAGTTTGCCGTGGCCTCTGTCTATCACCTGCCGGTGGCGGACTCTCGGGCGGACCTGCTCACCAACGTGTTCTCCCCTCTGTGCCCGGAGGAGTTCGCCCGGGTGATGCGCCCCGGCGGGTACTTCTACTATGTGGTCCCCTCCGCCAAGCACCTGTGGGAGATGAAGGAGGTCCTGTACGCCCGGCCCTACGAAAACGCCGTCCGCCGGGAGGACTACCCGGGCTTCCGGTGGCTGGAGGCCCTCCCCCTGCGCTGCTCCATCCGCCTGGACAGCCCCCAGGACATCATGGCCCTGTTCGGCATGACCCCCTATGCCTGGAAGACCCCAAAGGATGGGGTGGAGCGGCTCTCAGCCCTGGAAACGCTGGATGTCCAGATCGGCTTTGACATCCATGTGTACCGAAGGACCTGATACAGCGGCCGCCGCCTTAGGCCATGTTTGAAAAAAGTCAATATGCCCAAACGGCGGTTCTTTTTCCGCCATACTGCGTTGATTTTCCTTGCAATACACAAAGTATTGCCGCGTCAAATCGCCTTGTCTGGCGAA
>CASFKT010000050.1 GCA_949295195.1 uncultured bacterium
GTCTACAAGGCCCAGGCCCTCCAGATCGCCAAGGGGGTGGGCATCATGCTGGGCTGCTTCACCGAGCTCATCGACGCCGTCATCCTCACCGGCGGGCTGGCCAACTCCAAGAAACTCACCGGCATGGTTATCGACTACCTCCACAACCTGGTGAAGGTGGTGGTCATCCCCGGGGAGAACGAGATGGAGGCTCTGGCTCTGGGGGCCCTGCGCATCCTCCGGGGGGAGGAGGCGGTCCACACCTTCCACCCCGCCTGCGCCCTGGTCCCTTAACCAGCCCCCCCCGAGCTTCTCCGACCCAACTTGAGAGGATTCATCTCATCAGAATTTTTTTGACAAGCAAACTGAAACAGCCGGTTCCAAACGGAACCGGCTGTTTCAGTATAAGAAAAGAAGAAGGAAGAATTATCACATGTAAAACAGCATGTCGCTGTAAGTGGGGAAGGGCCACGCCTTCCGCTCCACCAGGGTCTCCAGCTCGTCGGCCAGCGTCCGGGCGGCGGTCATGTCCTCGAAAATCACGGCGTGGAAGTAGGTCAGGCGGGCCTCCACAGGCACGGGCGCCTCAGCCAAATCCACCTCCAGCTTGTCGCAGGCGGCCAGCAGTCCGTCCGTCAACTCGGAGATCCGGCTCTCCATGGTGGTCTCATACCGGCAGGCGGAGGTGCCGGCCCGGCCCAGGGCCCGGCGGGCCAGCTCCCCGGCGTAGGCGGAGGCGGCGGGCAGGATATCCCGCTTGATCATATCCGCCATGGTGTTGGCCTCGATGGAGAGCACATGGCAGTAGTTCTCCATGTGGATCTCCCGGCGGGCCTCCATCTCCTCCCTGGTGAAGATGCCGTGCTTGGTGAACAGGGCCACATTCTTCTCCGCGGTGTAGACGGGCAGGGCGTCGGCGGTAGAGGTGAGGTTGGACAGCCCGCGGCGGGCGGCCTCCTGGAGCCAGGCGTCCTCGTAGCCGTTGCCGTTAAAGATGATCCGCTGATGCTGGGTGAACACCCGGCGGATGAGGGCGGCCAGGGCCTCGTTGAAGTCGTCAGCCCCCTCCAACTCGTCGGCGAACTGCTCCAGCTCCTCGGCCATGATGGTGTTCAGGGCGATGTTGGGACCGGCGATGGACTGGGAGGAGCCCAGCATCCGGAACTCAAACTTGTTGCCGGTGAAGGCCATGGGGGAGGTGCGGTTCCGGTCGGTGTTGTCCTGGGGGATAGGAGGCATCACGTCCACTCCCACCCGCAGGGACTTCTTTCCGGGGTCGGAGTACTCGGTGCCGTGGATGATGGACTCCACCACGGCGGTGAGCTCGTCGCCCAGGAAGATGGATACCACGGCGGGGGGAGCCTCCTGGGCGCCCAGGCGGTGGTCGTTGCCCGCGAAGGCCACGGTGGCGCGCAGGAAGTCCTGGTACTCGTCCACGCCCTTCACAAAGGCGGCCAGGAACAGCAGGAAACGGGCGTTTTGGCTGGGGGTGCTGCCCGGCTTGAACAGGTTGTCGCCGGAGTCGGTGGCCAGGGACCAGTTGTCGTGCTTGCCCGAGCCGTTGATGCCGGCAAAGGGCTTCTCATGGAGCAGGCACACCAGGCCGTGCTTCCGGGCCACCTTCTTCATCACGTCCATGGTGATCTGGTTGTGGTCGCAGGCGGTGTTGGCGTCGGTGTAGATGGGGGCCATCTCATGCTGACAGGGGGCCACCTCGTTGTGCTTGGTCTTGGACAGAACCCCCAGCTTCCACAGCTCCCGATCCAGGTCCTGCATGTAGGCGGCCACCCGGGGCCGGATAGCGCCGAAGTAGTGGTCCTCCAGCTCCTGGCCCTTGGGGGCGGAGGCGCCGAACAGAGTGCGGCCGCACAGGCGCAGATCCATGCGCTTGGCGAAGTCCTTCTCGTCGATGAGGAAATACTCCTGCTCGGGGCCCACCTGGGCGGTGACCCGCTTGGTGACGGTGTCGCCGAACAGACGCAGGATGCGCACCGCCTGGCGGCTCACCTCATCCATGGAGCGCAGCAGGGGGGTCTTTTTATCCAGCACCTGGCCGGAGTAGGAGTAGAACACTGTGGGAATATACAGGGTGTTGTCCCGGAGGAAGGCGTAGGCGGTGGGGTCCCAGGCGGTGTAGCCCCGGGCCTCGAAGGTGGCCCGCAGGCCGCCGGAGGGGAAGGAGGAGGCGTCGGGCTCGCCCCGGACCAGCTCCTTGCCGGAGAACTCCAGCAAAACCTTGCCGCCGGGGGCGGGGGTGATAAAGCTGTCGTGCTTCTCCGCAGTGTAGCCGGTCATGGGCTGGAACCAGTGGGTGAAATGGGTGGCGCCCCGCTCAATGGCCCAGTGCTTCATGGCGTCGGCAATGTCGTTGGCGATGGCCAGATCCAGAGCGGTCTGATTTTCAATGCACTCCTTCCAGGCGCTGAAGGAATTGGAGGAGAGGTACTGCCGCATCGCGTCCTCGTTGAAGACCATGCTTCCAAACAGCTCGGTGAGATCTGTGGCTTTCGTTTCCATAGGGCATTCTCCTTTCATTTCATCCCGCAAGCGGGGGAATCGGTATCTTAAAACCCGCTGGCCCCGTAGTTGGCCAGCACCCGGGCGGAGGGGTCGTCCACGTCGCAGCCCTCCCAGGAGCGGTTGGGCATCCAGAAGTCCTTGACCATTTTGGCCTGACCGGGGTAGCATGCCTCAAACAGCTCCCGGTAGAGCAGACTCTCCTTGGTGAAGGGGGTGGCGAAGTCGTATTTGGAGCTGAGCTGCCGGAACTCCTGGTCGGTATACTTACTCTCGGCGTACTCCTTCAGGTCGTCCACCAGGGAGTGGCCCACCGCGTCGGAGAAGGCCGCCTTCTCCCGCCACAGGATGTCCTCGGGCAGGAAGCGGTCCCCCTCGAAGGCGTGGCGGAGGAGGTACTTGCCCTTTCCGTAGGTGTTCACCTTCAGGGCGGGGTCCACGCCCATGACGTACTTCACAAAGTCCAGGTCGCCGAAGGGCACCCGGGCCTCGATGGAGTGGGCGCTGATGCACCGGTCGGCCCGGAGCACGTCGTACATATAGAGCTCATCCACCCGCTTCTTGGCCTCCTCCTGGAAGGCGGCGGGGGAGGGCGCGAAATCGGTATACTTATAGCCGAACAGCTCGTCGGAGATCTCCCCGGTGAGGAGGACCCGCACGTCGGTCTGCTCATGGATGGCCTTGCACACCAGATACATGCCCATGCTGGCCCGGATGGTGGTGATGTCGTAGGTACCCAGGGCGGCCACCACCTCGGGGAGGGCCTTGAGCACATCCTCCTTGGTGATGATCACCTCGGTGTGGTCGCTGCCGATGAAGTCGGCCACCTCCCGGGCGTATTTCAGGTCGATGGCGTCCACATCCATGCCGATGGCGAAGGTGCGGATCTTCTTGCCCAGGATCTTCGCGGCGATGGCGCACACCAGGCTGGAGTCCAGACCGCCGGAGAGGAGGAAGCCCAGAGGGGCGTCCGCGTCCAGCCGCTTCTCCACCCCGGCGATGAGCTTCTCCCGGATGTTCCGGCACACAGTCTCCAGGTCGTCCTTCCGGTACACGTCCACCGTGGTCAGATCGGCGTAGCGGACAAACTCGCCGCCGGCGTAGTAGTGGCCGGGCGGGAAGGGGAACACCTCTTTGCACAGGCCGATGAGGTTCTTGGCCTCGCTGGCAAAGACGATGCCGCCGTCGTAGTCATAGCCGTAGAACAGGGGGCGGATGCCGATGGGGTCCCGGGCAGCCACCAGGGAGTCGGTCCTGCTGTCGTAGAGGATGAGGGCAAACTCCGCGTCCAGCATGGAGAACATATCCAGGCCGTACTCCCGGTACAGGGGGAGGAACAGCTCGCAGTCGCTGCCGCTGCGGAAGGTGTAGCCCCTGCTCTCCAGCTCGGTCTTGAGCTTCCGCCAGCCGTACAGCTCGCCGTTGCACACCACCATGTCCCCGTCCAGGGAGAAGGGCTGCATGCCGCTCTCGTCCAGGCCCATGATGGCCAGGCGGTGGAAGCACAGCCAGCCCGACGGGGTCTCCACCACGCCGGACATGTCCGGCCCACGGGAGAGAGTCCGGTCGAAGTAGGGGAGGATCTCCTCCCTGGTTCGTGATTTTTTGGTAAAGCCCATGATTGCACACATAATAAAAATACACCTCCGGATGATTTTGCAGCTGCTTCTCCCCTTCGGCCTTCCACCCCTTTTTGTATCAAAAAGGGGAAGAAACTCCTCCGGGTTAGGACGAATGCTGCGCTCCGCGGTGCCACCTAACTTGCCCTCACAACCTGAGGACCACTTTTCCGGCTCTGACAAGCCGTTGCGATGTAACGGTCGCCCCCGTCTCCCATACTTGCCTTGGCGTTCTGTTTGAAGCTCAGGAGTGTTCTTCCCGCAGTCTCCTGCGCGGGGCTTCCACCGTCCCCCGCTCTCTGGGGCCGAGCCTCTGCGGTACTTTTCTCCCTCAATGCCTTTGTCCGTATTGGGTGTGTCAACCTTCGCAGAAATGCAAAGAGGGCGCCGCGGCTCCCTTGCCGCAGCGCCCTTGCTGTTGATGGCGCTATTATATGCGCCGTTTTTTCCCATGTCAAGGGAAAACTCCAAAAAAATTGTTCTCCCAGCCCTTTTTAGAGGCTTCCACAAAAAGATTGACTCCTATTTTTCTTTGCTTTGTGTCTTTGAGAGATTTTGTACCTTTCGTATTTCACAATTTCCTCACTCTAATTCCTGGGCCCTCATTTTGTCCATTTCCGCCTTCACCTGCTCCTCCCGCCGGCTTTTCAGCCAAATCCACCCCAGAGACAAGGTGGGGATATTGAACACGAACAGGAATCCCCCAATCATACCGGGGGTCAGAGGGTGCTCCGGGTCCGGAAAGTAAGTCACCGTTATCTCATCCGGCGAGGGTTCATACGAAGATGGGGCACCAGCCGGGGGCGTGTAGCTCATTTCAGTGATCATAGGGGGGCCGTCGTAATGAAGCATAGCCACAGACAGAACGGCGGTCAGAAACAGTCCGCACACCAGAGCGGCCGCCGGCAGGATCAGCCCCACCCATTTGGAATTTCTCCGGCAAAGCCGTTTTTGAACGGCGATCACCGCCTTCAGGGGCAGACCTATAAAAATCAGAATGATGGGAAACAAAACAATAACAGGATAAACATAGCAGTTTCCTCCTCTTTGACCTGGAACCTCTGGAAGCCGAATCACTCCAGGTCCTGAATGTTCATTTTGTTTAACTCGTCCTGAAAGTCCCGGCGGTTTTTGTAGTGGAGCCAGATGCCCCCCAGCACCACCGTGGGGATGTTGCCCACCAGGAACAGCAGGACCGCTGAGGGGAGCAGGTGTCGGAATATTTCTTCCTGAGCCGCTTGTTTCTCCTGGGCATCGGGATCGGGGTACTGTTCGATGATGTTCCCCTCCCCGTCATAGGTAGTAATCATGCCGTTCTCTGTGATGGTTTGCTGGACTACCTGGCCGTTCTCATCAAGGGTCATGGAACCGCCGCTGCCCGTCTGGATCAGTCCAAAAGCGCCAAGACTAAACACCAGCAGCAGGCTGAACAGGAAGCTCAGGACTGGCAGAATCAGGCCCAGCCAGCGGGTCTTCCGCCTGCACAGCCACACCTGAAGGGCCACCACCAGCGCCACCGGCAGAAGAATGGAGATTAAGGCCATCAAAAGGCTGATTATTCCAAATACAGACCACATCGCCATTTGTTATTCCTCCTTCGCTTTCTTATAGGCGCTGATGAGCACCTTTGCGGTGTCGAAGTCCAGCTTCTCGTTGACGGTCAGCCGCTTGATGAGGCCGATATATGGGTCGGCAGCAGTGTCCTCGCTGAGTTTGATTTTCTGGATCAGCCGGTCCAGCCGCAGCCGCACGGTGGGGTAGGTCACCCCGTACTCCCCTGCCATCTCCTTCAATGACCCGGAGGCCAGCACAAATTTTTTGATGAACACCAGGTCCTCGTCCTCCAGCCCGGCCATCCACTCGGGTACGGTCTCGATTGCCATGCAGTCACCGCCTCCTCTCTGTATCTGGAGTATATCATTTAATTTTATTAAAGTCAATCTTTAATTTTATTTTTTGTTTTGTGGGAATAAAATTTGAGTAAATCCGAAGTTTCAAAGGGAATCCCGCAGAATCTTTTGCTCTCGTGCAGCTTCCACGGGACGCAAAAAGCCCCGCATCCAGTTGGATGCGGGGCTGAAATTGCTGTATGGGAGACGAACTTACTTCGCGGCCTTGGCAGCCTTGATGGCCTCGATCAGCATGGGGGTGACCTTGAACAGGTCGCCGCAGATGCCGTAGTCGGCGATCTCGAAGATAGGAGCGGTCTCGTTCTTGTTCACGGCGATGATGCACTCGGAATCCTGCATGCCAGCCTTGTGCTGGATGGCGCCGGAGATGCCCAGAGCCACATAGATCTTGGGATGCACGGTCTTGCCGGTCTGACCGACCTGGTGGTCGGCGGACAGCCAGCCGGAGTCGATGGTGGCACGGGAGCCGCCCACGACGCCGCCGAGAACCTCAGCCAGCTCCTCGGCCAGCTTGATGCCGCCCTCAACGTCCTTGGAGATGCCGCGGCCCACGGAGACGACCACGTCGGCGCCGATCAGGTCGACCAGCTTCTTGGCGGCCTTGACGACCTCGACCACCTGGGTCTCCATATCGTCCTCGGTGAGGGAGAACTCGGGCTTGATGATCTCGCAGGCGTCGGCCTTGGCCTGATCGAAGGGGGCCTTCTTCATCACGCCGGGGCGCACGGTGGCCATGGCGGGACGGAAGCGGGGGCAGATGATGGAGGCCATCAGGTGGCCGCCGAAGGCGGGACGGGTCATCTTCAGGTCGCGGGACACGTCGTGCTTCTCGCCCAGCACGATGGCGGTGTTCAGGGCGTCGATCTTCTCGGGGGCCAGAGTGGAGGCCTCGCGCAGGAAGTCCTTGTAGATGCCCATATCCACGTCCAGGTGAGTACAGTCAGCGCACAGACCGGTGTGCAGACGGGCCGCGCAGCGGGGGCCCAGGTCACGGCCGATGTTGGTGGCGCCGATGAGCATGATCTCGGGCTTGTACTCCTTGATCACGTCGCAGATGACCTTGGTGTAGCCGTCGGTGGTGTAGTGCTCCAGCAGGGGGTGGTCGCAGACGTACACGCCGTCGGCGCCGTAGCCGCCCAGCTCCTTGGCGATGCCCTCGATGTTGTGGCCCAGCAGGATGCCGTACAGCTTGGTCCCCAGCTCGTCGGCCAGCTTGCGGCCCTCGGAGATCAGCTCAAAGGAGGTGGGCATCATGCTGCCCTGGCGCTGCTCGCAGAATACCCACACGCCGCCCTTGAAGGCAGCGATATCAGCACTGTTGAAAGTAGACATATTCTTCCGTTCTCCCTTCTATCAGATCAAATGCTTGGCAGCCAGAATGCCGGCCAGCTTCTCGCAAGTCTCTTTGTCGGCGCCTTCCAGCATCATGCCGGCACCCTTCTGAGGAGGAGTGAAGGAGGTCAGAATGTTGGTGGGAGAGCCCTTCAGACCGATGGTGGCGGGGTCGATCAGGGGATCGTCCTTCAGAGCGTTGTAGTCCAGAACCTCATAGGGCTTCTCGTAGCACTCGAAGATGCCGCCCACGCTCATGTAGCGGGGAGTGTTCAGCTCCTTGATGCAGGTGATCAGGCAGGGGGTGTTGACCTTGATGGTCATGTAGCCGTCCTCCAGCATCCGCTTGATGGTGAGGGTCTTGCCCTCCTTGGTGATCTCAGCGGCGTAGGAGACCTGGGGGATGCCCAGCTTCTCGGCGATCTGGGGACCCACCTGGGCGGTGTCGCCGTCGATGGCCTGACGGCCGCAGAACACCACGTCGTCCTCGTCCAGGCCGATCTTGTTGATGGCCGCGGCGATGATCTGAGAGGTAGCATAGGTATCGGAGCCGCCGAACTCACGGCCGGAGATCAGCACGGCGCGGTCCACGCCCCGGGCGATGATCTCACGCAGCATGCCCTCGGCAGGAGGGGGACCCATGGAGACGACAACCACCTCGGCGCCGGTCTGCTCCTTCAGGACCAGAGCGGCCTCGACGGCGTTCAGGTCGTCGGGGTTGGTGATAGCGGCCATGGAGGCGCGGTTCAGAGTACCATCGGGATTCACGGCCACCTTACCGGAGGTATCGGGGACCTGCTTGACACAAACAATGATTTTCATTTCCATCTGCCTCCTATCTTATTTCACACCCATGGCACGGGAGATGACCATGCGCTGGACCTCGGAAGTGCCCTCGTAGATCTCGGTGATCTTGGCGTCGCGCATCATGCGCTCCACGGGGTACTCACGGGTATAGCCGTAGCCGCCGAACAGCTGCACGGCGCGGCGGGTGACGTCGGAAGCGGCCTCAGCGGCAAACAGCTTGGCCATGGCGGCGTCCACGGAGTAGGGCTCGTGATTCTCCTTCTTGCAGGCGGCGGCGTACACCAGGTACTGAGCGGCCTGCATGCGGGTGTGCATGTCGGCCAGCTGGAACTGGGTGTTCTGGAACTGGCTCAGACGCTTCTTGAACTGAACGCGCTCCTGGGTGTACTTGACGGCCTCGTCAATGGCGCCCTCGCCCAGGCCCAGAGCCTGCGCGGCGATGCCGATACGGCCGCCGTCCAGAGTCTGCATGGCGATCTTGAAGCCCTGGCCCTCCTTGCCCAGCAGGTTCTCCTTGGGCACGATGCAGTCCTCGAAGATCAGGTCGCAGGTGGAGCTGCCG
>CASFKT010000051.1 GCA_949295195.1 uncultured bacterium
GTACAAGGAGATCGAGGACGAGATGGCCAAGCGCTCCGCCGCCCACGAGGAGTTTTTGGCCTCCATCCAGCTGCGCATCCAGCAGCGCATGGAGCAGGAAGGCATCCGCTGTAAGGTCTACGGCCGGGTGAAGCACACCTACTCCATCTACCGCAAAATGTTCACTCAGAACAAGACCCTGGACGAGATTTTTGACCTGTATGCCTTCCGGGTGATCGTGGACGACATCCCCGAGTGCTATAACGTCCTGGGCTGTATCCACGACATGTTCAAGCCGGTGCTGGGCCGCTTCAAGGACTATATCGGTACCCCCAAGCCCAATATGTACCAGTCCCTCCACACCACCGTCATCGGCCGGGAGGGCATCCCCTTTGAGGTGCAGATCCGCACCTGGGAGATGCACCAGACGGCGGAGTACGGCATTGCCGCCCACTGGAAGTACAAGCAGGGGATGGCCAACAAGAAGCTGGGCAGCGAAGGGGACTTCGAGTGGGTCCGCAAGCTGCTGGAGAGCCAGCAGGACACCGACGCGGAGGAGTTCGTCCGCACCCTGAAGGTGGACATGTTCTCCGACGAGGTGTTCGTCTTCACCCCCAACGGGGATGTGAAGAGCCTGCCCGCCGGGGCCACCCCCATCGACTTTGCCTATAACATCCACTCCGCCATCGGCAACAGCATGGTGGGCGCCCGGGTGAACGGCCGGATGGTCCCCTATGACACCCAGCTGAAAAACGGCGACATTGTGGAGGTGCTCACCTCCAAGTCCGCCAAGGGGCCCAGCCGGGACTGGCTGAAGATCGCCAAGAGCAACGAGGCCCGGAACAAGATCCGCCAGTGGTTCAAGCGGGAGCGCCGGGAGGAGAACATCGCCACCGGCCGTCCCCCTCTCCGCCATCACGGCGGAGGACGTGCTGCCCAACATCCTTCGGAAGGTGCGCTTCGGCACCCTGGATGAGCTGTACGCCTCCATTGGCTACGGGGGCACCACCGCCGTCAAGAGCGTGGCCCGGATTAAGGATGAGCTGCTGCGCCTGGGCCGTCTGAAGGCGGAGAAGGCGGCGGCGGCCGCCCGCACTACCGCCGAGAGCGTCATCGTCCCCGGCTCCACTGCCCAGGTGGACCCCCTCCAGCTGAAGGGCTCCAACAAGCACTCCGACTCGGGCATCATCGTGGAGGGGCTGGGCAACTGTCTGGTGAAGTTCGCCAAGTGCTGCACCCCCGTCCCCGACCCGGACCGGCGCAAGCCGGAGGAGGCCTCCCGCTGGGTGCGGGTGGCCTGGGTGAGCAGTCCCCTGCCCAACTACAAGACCTCCCTGGAGCTGTCCTCCAAGGACCGGGACGGCCTGACGCTGGACGTGGCTATGGCCCTGTCCGCCGCCAAGGTGAAGGTGACCGCCCTGTCCGCCCGCTCCCAGCCCGACGGCCACGCCATCGTCCGCATCGAGGTGGAGGTCAAGGACAAGGACGAGCTGGCCGGCGTCATCAACAAGCTCAACAACATCCAGGGCGTCTACCATGTGGCGCGGGTGTCAGGGAAATAATGAATTTTGCAGGGGGATTTCGCCGCCTGATCTTCTATAGCCTTCCCCCTGGGGGGAAGGTGGCTGGCCGCCAGGCCAGACGGATGAGGGGGCAATGAGGGAATTATCTCGTTTGCGGTAGAGAGTTTCGCCGCCCCGGCGGCGAGTGACTTTCTGGACGGCCAGAAAGTCACCAATGGCCCAGGCCACCCTCTCTTGCCCCTTTGGGGCAATTCACCTCGAGAACCGCTAGGGGGCGGGCGCAATCGGCGGTTCGGCAAAGCCTCCCGCCTCCATGCCGCCCGTCCCTACCCCCTCTGTCTCGTTTCACTCGACATCTCCCCCTGACAGGGGGAGTCGGCCCCTAGAACCCCCATTATGAGGGGTACCCCTTGGGGCGGGCAAAGCATTACCGGCGCGCAAAATCTGAGTGGCCTCCGCGATTTATTCCGGGCCACTGGGCCCTGGGTTTGCAAAAATTGCCGCTGTTGCGGTTCCCTTGGTGCGCCTGGCTTTGCCGAGCCAACGATACCGGTCCGGTTTCCCCCGTAGGGGCGACCCTTGCGGTCGCCCGTAAGCCTTCCCCTTGGGGGGAAGGCCGATTCCCCCTGTCAGGGGGAAATGGCCGAAGGCCAAAGGGGGTAGGGAGGCACGACCGGAGGTCGTGACGGATGAGGGGGCAGGTTTCGGATCCCTCTAGTAGGGGCGGCACACTGGGCCGCCCGCCCCTTCCCTACAGTTCTCAGGAAAATTTTCTGGGATTGGGTAGGGGGAGGCCCTTGGGCCTCCCGCTGAGCGAAAGGCTCCACAAAATAAAAAAGGTTGTGAATTGATGCGCGCAGTTGTTACAAGAGTTTCCTCCGCCTCCGTCTCCATTGACGGCAGTACGGTGGGGGCCATTGAAAAGGGGTATCTGGTCCTGCTGGGGGTGGGCCCCAGCGACACCGAGGCCGTGGCCGACAAGCTGGCGGAGAAAATCTGCAATCTCCGGGTGTTTGAGGACGAGAACGGCAAGATGAACCTGAATCTGGAACAGGTGGGGGGCTCCCTTCTGGTGGTGTCCCAGTTTACCCTGTACGCCGACACCTCCTCCCGCCGCCCGGGCTTCACCGGGGCCGCCAAGCCCGATCTGGCCGTCCCCCTGTACGAGCGCTTCATGGAGACCTGCCGCGCCCGGGGCTTGCCCGGGGCTTCCAGGTGGAGCACGGGGAGTTCGGCGCGGACATGCAGGTGGCCTCGGTCAACGACGGGCCGGTGACCATCTTATTCGATACGGACGTAAAATAGAGCAATATATGGATTAGAGTGGAGAGTGAAGATCTTGCTCTCGCTCTCTCCACTCTTAACTCTTCACTCTCACAATTTAAGGGGGGCGTATCCCGATGAAAGTAAAAGTGATGCAGGTGGGTCCCATCGGCACCAACTGCTATATTTTAGAGGACGAGACCACCAACAAGGCCGCCGTCATCGACCCGGGCGACGAGGCGGACAAGATCGCCCAGGTGCTCCAGAAGGACGGGGCGGAGGTGGAGTATATCCTCCTCACCCACGGCCACTACGACCACACCACCGGGGTGCCCGATCTGAAGAAGCGCTTCCCGGACGCCCAGGTATATATCCACCAGGCCGACGCCAACGGGGCCGGGTCCACCCTGTACCCGCTGGCCGGGCAGGTGGCCGGTCTGAAACACTACAAGGAAGGGGACACCCTCACCCTGGGTTCCCTCACCATCCAGGTGATGGAGACCCCGGGCCACTCCCCCGGCTCCGTCACCCTGCGGGTGGGGGATGTGCTCTTTACCGGGGATACCCTGTTCTGCGGCTCCTGCGGCCGCACCGACCTGCGGGGGGGCAGCTATGAGCAGATCATGGTCTCCCTCAAGCGGCTGGGAGAGCTGGAGGGGAACTTCCATGTGTGTCCCGGGCACGACCGGACCTCCACCCTGGAGCAGGAGCGGAGGTATAATCCGTTTTTGATGGAGGCTATGAGAGGGTAAGCTTTTCTTCGTAGGGGTATTTCGCCGCCCCCTTCTTAAGCCTTCCCCCTGGGGGGAAGGTGGCTGGCCGTTAGGCCAGACGGATGAGGGGACAGGGTTCAGATTCGGTTCGTTGTACGCAGGGAGTTTCGCCGCCTGCGGGCGGCGACCTACTTTGCCCGCGGCGGCAAAGTAGGCAAAACGCCACCGGAGACGGCTCCAGATGAGCACTTCGTGCTCATAGTCGCCTTTCCCCGGACCCCATAACGGGGGACGCGTACCTGCTGGATTTTGCAGAATTACCGGCGCGCAAAATCTGAGTGACACTCTAAATTCCCGCCGGGCCACAGGGCCCTGGCTATGTGGAAAATTGGGGCTGGTGCGGTTCCACCCCCGCGCCTGGCTTGGCCGAGCAGGTGGCGGCTGGTGCTGGGCTGTAGGGCGCGGCCTCCTGGACGCGCCGCGTACATCTGCGGGCCGGCCAGTGTCCGGCCCCTACTGCGGGCCGGCCAGTGTCCGGCCCCTACAAATAGGAGGGACGCTTCCAGATTCGCCGTAGGGGCGGGTGTCCTCACCCGCCCGCCAGATTTCAGGCAAGGTTCCCGTAAAGCCGTAGGGGCGACCCTTGCGGTCGTCCGCAAGCCTTCCCCCTTCCAGGGGGCCGATTTCCCCTGTCAGGGGGAAATGGCCGAAGGCCAAAGGGAGTAGGGACAGGTGCCCCCGAAGGGGGCGGATGAGGGTGACCACCGGGAATTGCCCGACTCTTTCGTAGGGGCGGCACACCTGGGCCGCCCGCCGGACCGTTCCCACATTTTGTAGGGCGCGGCATCCTTGACGCGCCGCCCTTATCCCTCTCCCTGAAACCCCTCTAAAATCTCCCGTCGGAGATTCAGGCCGAACAGGTAGTACGCCTGATTTTCCCAAGCCCAGTATTGATTCAGCCGGTCCTCAAAGGTAAAATACCACTGTCGACCCATGGCCTCCTCCAGCTCCTGGGCCAGCGCGTGATATTCCTCCCGGGCCTGGACATACTCCGGGATGCTCTGGCAGAATTGGCAGATTTGTTCTGGAATTTCGGAATTTTTGAAAAAAATACTGTGAACAAGATGGTTCATTTTATATCCCTCCAATATGCAACTTATGGTCATGTTCATTATATACGACCACAAGTTGCATGTCAAGAAGGAGTGTTCTTTTCCATGCCTGATTTATCTGAGCGCCTCCGCATTTTGCGCAAAGAAAAAGGATTGACACAGCAAGAGGTTGGTGATACCCTTGGAAAATCCTTGCGGGCCTATCAATATTATGAATCCGGCACGCGCCGTCCGGAATATCCACAGTTGTTGGCCCTGGCTGACTTTTTTGATGTGAGCCTGGACTACCTCACCGGCCGCAGTGAGACCCGGGAGCGGATGCCGTAGGAACTGCGCGGGCGGTCCAGTGTGCTGCCCCTACGGCGTTTCAATAACCAGCGGGAGGGGCAAGCCCCTCCCCTACGGCATAACCGAAACGGGTTCGGAGTCGGGTAGGGGAGCCCCTTGGGGCTCCCGCCAAGAAGGTGACGGCTCCCAAGAGAGCACCCTCATCCGCCCCCTTCGGGGGCACCTGTCCCTACCCCCTTTGGCCTTCGGCCATTTCCCCCTGACAGGGGGAATCGGCCCCCTGAAAGGGGGAAGGCTTGCGGGCGGCCACATGGGGCCGCCCCTACGGCGGGAAACGGACCCGGAGCGTTGGCTCGGCAAAGCCAGGCGCAGGAGTGGAACCGCACCATTTAAAATTTTCCGCCAAGTCAGCCCCCAGTGGGGCGGAAGAAATCGCGGAGGCCACTCAGATTTTGCGTGCCGGAAATTTCGCTGAACCTCTCAGGAGGGGCCCTCGTAAATGGGGGACCGGGGGAAAGCCGTCATGGCGAACGAAGTTCGCCCCTGCGGCGTCCCCCGGCGGCGTTTTGGTTACTTTGCCGCCGCGGGCAAAGTAACCCGCCGTCCGCAGACGGCGGAATCCCCCTGCGAAAAGGAAAGTGATTTTCCATCGCCCCCTCATCCGGCCCCTTCGGGGCCACCTTCCCCCCAGGTGGAAGGCTAAAAATAGGGAAGCGGCGAAACTCCTCAAAAAACAATTCAAGTGGTACTGTTATGAAGCTGTATTTTCAACAAGAGCGCTCCAACCTGCCTCTGGAGCGGTACAAATATTCTGTGGAGCAGGCCATGCTCAGCCTCTTTCCCGGTGAGAAGCCAGTCTATGTCTCCGGCCCAATTTCAGAGACAGACAGCGGCCCCTGGGCGGAGCTGGTGATGAACCAGGAGGGGGACCGCCTGCATGTGCAGGTGGGCCTGTGCGTCCAAGGAAACTCCGCGGTTCAGAGTTTGGGAGAATCTCTCTCCGGCACGGAGTTTGAGCGGGAGGGCCAGCGCCGCCGAGCGGTGGTGCGCTGCTTCTTCCTGATAACCCAGCATGTTATCGGGGCGGCGCCCCCCTGGGGGATGCTCACCGGGGTGCGCCCGGTGAAGCTGCCCACCCGGGCCCTGCGCCGGGGGCTGCCCCCAAAGGAGGCCCAGGGGGAGTTGGAGTGTCTCTACCAGGTGGCCCCGGAGCGGGCCAAGCTGGCGGTGGACTGTGCCCAGGCCAGCCTGGCGGTGGACCGGGAGGTGCGGGAGGACCAGGTGTCCCTGTACATCGGCATCCCCTTCTGCCCCACCCGGTGTGCCTACTGCTCCTTTGTGTCCGCCGACGTGGGCCGGACCCTGAAGCTGGTGGAACCCTATCTGGAGGCGGTGCTGGAGGAGCTGGCGTACACCGGCCGGATTCTGAAGGAGAGCGGCCTGTCCATCCACTCCCTGTATGTGGGAGGCGGCACCCCCACCACCCTGTCCGCCGGGCAGCTGGAGCGGCTGTTTTCCGCCGCCCGGGCGCATCTCCCCCTGGAAACCTGCGTAGAGTATACGGTGGAGGCGGGGCGCCCGGACACCATCACCCGGGAGAAGCTGGAGGTGCTGCGGGATCAGGGGGTGGAGCGCATCTCCATCAACCCCCAGACTCTGGAGGACGGGGTGCTTGCCGCCATCGGACGGAAACACTCCGCCCGGGACATCCTGGACGCCTACGCCCTGGCCCGTGAGGTGGGCTTCGACTCCATCAACATGGATTTGATCGCCGGACTGCCCCGGGACTCCTTTGAGGGGTTCCGCCGCTCCCTGGAGGGGGTACTCTCCTTGAAGCCGGAGAACATCACCGTCCACACCCTGGCCCTGAAGAAGGGTTCCCGGCTGATGGAGGAGGGGGGAGCTCTCCCCAGCGGGGAGGAGACCGCCCGCATGCTGGACTTCTCCCGGGACACGCTGCGGGAGGCGGGCTTTCTCCCCTACTACCTGTACCGGCAGAAGTACATGTCCGGCTCGCTGGAAAATGTGGGCTGGTGTCTCCCCGGCAAGGAGAGCGTCTATAATATCATCATGATGGAGGAGCTGCAGACGGTGGTCTCCATCGGGGGCGGCGGGGTCACCAAGCTGGTGGACCGGAAAAACGGGCGGATCGTCCGACTCCCCAACCCCAAGTATCCCCACGACTACCTATCCTCCCGGGACAAGATTCTGGCCCAGAAGGACGAAATCGCGGCCTTTTACCGGGACCGGACTTAGGCCCTGCTTGACATGTCAACATGCCCAGAGCGCGGATTTGAACACAGCCGATTGACAGAAAGGAGTCTTTCCCATGGCTTACCAACTGCAGGAGATCAACCGCCGCATCCAGACGGACGTCCAGGAGTTTCTGGCCGAGTGCGACGACAACTACGCCCAGCGGGTGTCCCTGGCCGCGGATAAAATCCTCACCAATCTGGAACACAGCCCCATCGTGCTCCTCTCCGGCCCCTCCGGCTCCGGAAAGACCACCACCGCCATGAAGATTGCCGAGGAGCTCCAGCGCCGGGGAGTCTACACCCACGCGGTGGCGATGGACAACTACTTTCATACCATCAACCCCCGCACCGCTCCCCGGACCCCGGAGGGGGACATCGACTACGAATCCCCCCTGTGCCTGGATATGGAGCTGCTGGACCGGCACTTCACCGCTCTGTCCAAAGGGGAGGAGATCTGGATCCCGAAGTACGAGTTTGCCCGGCACATGCGCAACGACAGCCGGGCCACTCCCCTGAAGCTGGGCAAGAATGAGATCGTGGTGTTCGAGGGGATCCACGCCCTCAACAACGACATCGCCGGCCGCCATCCGGAGGCCACCAAGCTGTATATCTCCGCCCGTTCCAATGTAAACGAGGGCTCTGTCCTGCGCTTCAAGGGCACCTGGATGCGCCTGACCCGCCGGGCGGTGCGGGACTATAACTTCCGGGGCACCGACGTGGAGGACACTCTGGAGATGTGGGCCAATGTGCGCCGGGGGGAGAAGCTGTACATCTCCCCCTATAAGAACCGAGCGGACATCATTTTCGACTCCTCCCTCCCCTATGAGGTGTCGGTGATGAAAAACTACGCCCTTCCCCTTCTCCAGGCGGTGCCAGAGGAGAATGTGCGCCGCGCCGAGCTGCTGGAGCTCATCGAGGCCTTCCAGTACTTCGAGCCCATCGACCCGGAGCTGGTGGACAAGGACTCCCTTCTGCGGGAGTTCATCGGCGGCGGGAGCTACCACTACTCCTGATCCATCTGTTGGGGCGGCCAGCGGCCGCCCAACAAAGAACGAGAAACTAAGGTGATACCATGACAGGACCAACCATTTTTGACTCCCGGGACATCCGGTATAAGGACCCCTATGGGGCGGTGGCCTCGGGGACCAAGGTAACGCTGAAGCTGCGCCCCCCGCGGGCGGAGGGCTACTCCTGGGCCCGCCTGTCCGCCCGCTTTGAATTCCGGGCGGATGAGACGGCGGAGATCCCCATGCCCTGGTCCGGTCTGGACGGAGACCGGGATGTGTTCACCTGCGTGCTGGATACCGTGGACTATGTGGGCCTGGTGTGGTATACCTTCACCCTGGAGCGGCTGGACGGCAAAAAGGGGGCACAGCTGGGCCCCTTCCAGCTCACTGTGTACGACGGCAGCGAGGCGGTCCCCGCCTGGTTTGGGGAGGGGATGACCTATCAGATCTTTCCCGACCGGTTCCGCCGTCTCCGGGTCCCCGACCCCAAGGGGATGGTGGGAGGACGGTGGGTCCACGCCGCCTGGCAGGACGAGCCGGAGTACCGCCCCGACCACAGCGGGGAGATCCGCAACCGGGACTTCTTCGGGGGCAGCTTACAGGGAGTGGAGGAAAAGCTGGACTACCTCCACAGCCTGGGAGTGCGCACCCTGTACTTCTGCCCCATCTTTGAGGCGGCGGAGAACCACCGGTACGGCACCGCCGACTACCGCTCCATCGACCCCATGCTGGGCACCGAGGAGGACTTCTCCCGCCTGTGCCGGGAGGCCCACCGCCGGGATATGCGGGTGATGCTGGACGGGGTATTCAATCACACCGGCTTCGTGAGCCGCTATTTCAACGGGGACGGCTTCTATCCGGAGCTGGGGGCCCACCAGAGCCAGGACTCCCCCTACTACTCCTGGTACAACTTCTATCAGTGGCCCGACCAGTACGAGAGCTGGTGGGGCATCTACTCCCTCCCCTCCATGAACGAACACGACCCCGCCTACCGGGAGTTCATCTTCGGCGGAGAGGACTCGGTGGTCCGCCGGTGGCTCCGGGCCGGAGCGGACGGCTGGCGGCTGGACGTGGCCGACGAGCTCCCCGACGACTTTGTGGCCGGCATCCACGCCGCCGCCCGGGCGGAAAAACCCGACGCGGTGGTCATCGGCGAGGTGTGGGAGGACGGCTCCACCAAGGTGGCCTATGGGGTGCGCCGAAAGCACATCCTGGGCAGACACTGCGACGGCCTGATGAACTACCCCTTCCGGGGGGCCGCCCTGGACTACCTGCGGGGGGGCGACGCGGCGGACTTCATGGAGACCATGGAGACTCTGCGGGAAAACTACCCCCCCTTCGCCTACTACTCGGCCATGAACTCCCTGGGCACCCACGACACCCCCCGCATCCTCACCCTCCTGGGGGTGGGCAGCGAGTGCCGGGAGCGCTCCAGGGAGTGGCGGGCCAGCTTCCGCATGGAGGCCGACCAGCGCCGCCGGGGCAAGGAGCTGCTGAAGCTGGGGGCCGCCCTGCTGTTCGCCTTCCCCGGCTCCCCCACGGTGTACTACGGGGACGAGGCGGGGATGGAGGGCTTTGAGGACCCCTTCAACCGCCGCACCTTCCCCTGGGGGAGAGAGGACTATGAGCTGCTGGGCTGGTTCACCCGCCTGGGCCACCTGCGGCAGGAGTCCCCTGCCCTGTGCTGGGGAGACATCCGCTACCGGGCGGCCCAGGGTCCCCTGCTGGCCTTCACCCGGTCTGCGGAGGGGGAGACCATCCTGGCCGCTTTCAACACCGGCGGCGAGTCCGCCGAGCTGCGTCTGGAGGACGCCGAGCGCATCGAGCTCCTTCTGGGGTCGGCCCGGTTCCAGATCTCCGCCCAGGGGCATGTGCTCACCCTGCCCCCCCGGACCGGCAGCCTGCTGAAAATTTCTGAGGGAACGCTTTCCGGAAAGACGGCCCAGCCTGAAAACAGCATCGTGGAAGAACCATAACAAACATGCCGCCGGCAAAGCAGAGAGGCTTTGCCGGCGGCATTTGCGTTTGAAATGATTTTCTTCGGAGAGAGATTATGTGCGGGCGGTCTCCAGAGTGTTCTGGGGCGCCGGTTCACGGGCGGCGGCCTGGACCGGCATTTTCCGGCGCAGGCGGCCGATGCAGATCAGGCTGGCGGGAATCAGAAACAGGTCGGCGCACACCCAGGCGGCGGGAGAGGCGAAGCAGGCGGCCGTGTATCCAAACACAGGCACCAGGAAGAAGGCCACGCCCGTCCGGGCGGCCATCTCCAGCACCCCGGCCAGAATGGCAAACCCGCTGTACCCCATCCCCTGGATGGAGAAGCGGACGATGTTGACCAGAGAGAGGGGGATGAAGAAAGCGCTGCTGATCACAATGTACTGGCTGGTGAGGGCTACAAGCCGCTCCACCTCCGGCTCGCCCGGATTGAGAAACAGCATGGCGCAGGGCTCTGAAAAGAGCAGCATCCCACCAAACGCCAGCGCGGAGTACAGCACCCCCAGCAGCGCACAGGCCCGGATTCCCTGCCCCAGGCGGTCCAGCTTCCAGGCCCCCACGTTCTGGCCGCAGTAGGTGGCCATGGTGGCCCCCATGGCGTCAAAGGGACAGCCCAGAAGCTGAAAGAGCTTGCTTCCGGCGGCCACCGCCGCCACATAGGTGCTGCCCAGGCCGTTGACCGCGGACTGGAGCACAATGGAGCCGATGGCGGTGATGGAGTACTGCATTCCCATGGGAACGCCTATGATGCACAGGGTCCGGCAGGAGGACCAGTTCAGCCGCCGCTCCTCCCGGCTCATACGGAGCACCGGGTACTTCTTGGCCATGAAGACGAGGCAGGCCGCGCCGGAGATGCCCTGGGATACCACCGTGGCGATGGCCGCCCCCGCCACCCCGGCGTCAAACCACAGGATGAAGGCGAAATCCAGCGCGATGTTCAGCACCGAGGAGAGGGCCAGAAAATATACCGGGGTCCGGCTGTCGCCCAGGGAGCGCAGGATTCCAGCCAGCAGATTATAGAGAAACGTGGTGGGAATCCCCATGAAGATAATGAAGATATAGCGCTCGGCGTCCGCGAAGATATCGCCGGGGGTGTTCATCACCGTAAGAATGGTGCGGCACAGAAGGCCGGTGGCCACCGTGAGCACCGTGGCGAACAGGATGGAGAGGTAGGCCGCGTTTGCCACATGCCGGCGCATACGGGCATAGTCGCCGGCCCCCATCCGCTGGGCCACCGGGATGGCAAACCCGCTGCACACCCCCATGCAGAAGCCGATGACAAAAAAGTTGATGGAGCTGGTGGACCCCACCGCCGCCAGGGCCTGGGCCCCCAGCAGCTTTCCTACAATCATCGTGTCCATCAAGTTGTAAAACTGCTGAAACAGCATGCCCAGCAGAGTGGGCAGGCCAAAGTTCAGGATCAGCCCCATGGGGCTGCCTACAGTCAAATCTTTGGTCATGGAAGGGTCCCCCTCTTTTTCCAGCGGCGGCAGGCGGCCGCCCGCAATACCGCATTATTATAGTCAGCGGCCCCCTTCGTGGATAGAGCTTTTTTTCACAATTTTTGGGGAATTTCATCCGGCAATTTGTTTCGGACGGCAAAGCCGCCGCATGGGGACGGCCGCTGGGGAATACAGTGGGCCCGGAAGTGTCTGCCCATTTGCCGCCGGTGGTCTACCTCATGCTGCACAGCCTGTTTTTATCTTCCGCCTGTCGGGAGGAGAGTGCTCCTTTCCCCACCTGCTGAAGGCGGAGGAGGAGCGGGTGTCCTCACCCGCCCGCGCGAAAGGTTTTCTTTCCTTTTGCAGGGCGCGGCCTCCTGGACGCGCCGTTTTGAATCGCCGCGAAGAAACGCTGTAGGTGCGACCCATGCGGTCGCCCTTAACTTTCCCCTTGGGGCCGTCCGGTTCCTGATCATCGGCAAAAAACAGGCCCCGCTTTAAAAATCAAGCGGGGCCCATATAAAACCAAGTGCGCTAGAGAAAGAAGAGCGGCAATGTCCCAAGAGGCGAAACGCAGTTTCGCACAAAGTTCTTTCGCCTGCTTTTCTTTCAAGAAAAGCAGGTCAGCCTTTGAGGGTCTCGGCCCAGGCGGCGTACTTGGCCACCTTCTCGTCGCAGGCGGCCTTGCTCTCGCCGTTAGCCAGGATGTAGACCTTCACCTTGGGCTCGGTGCCGGAGGGGCGGACGATGAGGCTGGTGCCGTCGGCCATCTCGTACCGCAGCACGTTGGAACCGGAGAGCTCCATGGTCTCCTTGGTGCCGTCGGCCACATTCACCACACTGCCGTCCTGGTAGTCCTTCTGCTGATTCACCGCCACGCCGGCAATCTCCGTGGGAGGATTCTGGCGCAGGTTGGCCATCAGGTCGGCCATCTTCTTCAACCCGTCCAGGCCGGGCATGACCAGGTTCATGGTCTTCTCCCCGTAGTAGCCGTACTTCTCAAACAGGGCCTGGAGGGCGTCGTACAGGGTCATGCCCTGG
>CASFKT010000052.1 GCA_949295195.1 uncultured bacterium
CGCCTTGCCATGCAAGGCATTCAGGGCATTCGATCCCACTCGAGGCGGGCTGCCGCCCCCTCGAGCTCCCCCGCCCTGACTCAGGCGGATTTGATTCTGCACAGGTTTTTCGACAAACTGAAAGCCTCTGGCATATCCAGAGGCTTTCATAAGAACTGCGTTATGCCTGGGCGGGCGGGATCTCGCCCACCCCGTTGAGGATCAGGCGGGGCCGGTAAGGGAACCGCTCCATCTCCTCCCGGGTGGTGACGCCGGAGAGGACCAGCAGGGTGTCCAGACCGCTCTCGATGCCGGCCACGATGTCGGTGTCCATCCGGTCGCCGATGATGGCGGCGTCCTGGGAGTGGACCCCCAGCAGCTTCAGGCCGGTGCGCATCATCAGGGGGTTGGGCTTGCCAATGAAGTAGGCCTGCTGGCCGGTGGCCATCTCAATGGGGGCCACCAGGGCCCGGCAGGAGGGGACCAGTCCATCCTCAGTGGGGCCGGTGAGGTCGGAGTTGCACCCGATGAACCGTGCCCCCTTCTGCACCAGGTGGACCGCCTTGCAGATGGCGTCGTAGTTATAGTTGGGGGACTCCCCCATGACCACATAGTCCGGATTGATGTCGCTGAGGGTGATGCCCCGGTCGTACAGGGCATTGTACAGTCCGGGCTCCCCGATGACATAGGCCTTGGCCCCCGGCATCTGGGCGGCGATGAACTCCGCCGTGGCCAGGGCGCTGGTGTAGAAGTGCTGCTCATCCACCTCCAGCCCCATGCGGGCGAGCTTGTCCTGCAGCTCCCGGGGGGTCTTGCCGCTGTTGTTGGTCAAAAACAAAAATTTCTTATTTTCCCGGTACAGCCACTCCACGAACTCCTTGGCGCCGGGCAGCAGACGGTTCCCGTGGTAGATCACGCCGTCCATATCACAGATATAGCCGCTCTTGTTGCGAAATTGATCCATAAACTCACTCCTTTGTCCGCAGAGAGGTATCTCCGGGCTGTCTCCCATTATACCGGAGTTTTGGAGCGGAAACAAGGGCGGGTTTGTAAACATTACAGACCCAGGTCCCGCAGCGCCCGGTCCATCCCCTGGGCGAAAGCCAGGTGGCCCCGCTGGGTGAAGTGGACGCCGTCAAAGGCCAGCTCCACCCCCCACGCGCCCCCGTCGGCAAAGGCGATTCCCTGCTCCCGGGCCAGGGCGCCATACTGCTCCGCCAGGTGGCGGGAGGCCTCCACCCAGGCGTCATCCGCCACCCAGGCGCCCCGGCGCATGGGTGGCGGGGCGGCAAGGAGAAATTGCGTCTGCCCGCCCCACTGCCCCCGCCGCACCAGGAGCCAGGCCAGAAGGGCGCGCATCCGCTCCACCACCACCTCCGCCTGGGGCGGGGACATCTGCAGCAGGTCGTTGCTGCCCAGCAGGATTACCACCGCGTCCACGGGGGAGGAGCGTTTCAGCGCCTCCTCCAGGCGCTGGACCTCCCAGGGGCGGCGGGGGATCTCCCGGCCGTTCTCCCCAAAGTTGACGATCTGCCGGTCCAGCTGGAGGAGAGCCAGCTGATCGGGCCAGCGCACCTGGGGCGGGTACCGCCCGCCCAGGGGGGACTGGGGGTCATAGCCGTAGGTGTTGGAATCCCCATAGCAAAAAATCGTTCGCTTCATCAACATTCCTCCAAGATGTGAACCGCGCGCCGCTTGGCCTGCATGTTCGATATCATAACATATTTCTTTTTTTCACACCATAGTCCGGGCACATTTCCTTCGTGCAGACAGAACTGGGCAGCCTGCGATACAGAGCGGCAGACACAAGGCCAGTGCGTTGGGAAGCAGTCCGCTGGGAAATGATTTTCAGAGAAGAAAAACTGCCCCGCGTCCAGGTTAATGGACGCGGGGCAGTTTTTATGCATGGATGGATGCCTCAGGTGGCGCTGGGCAGAGCCAGGAACTCCTCGGCCTCGGGGTCGGTAAACACCTTGGCGAACTCAGCGCCGCTCATGGTCTCATGGGCCAGCAGATACTGGGCGGTGAGCTCCAGCTGGGGCCGGCACCGGGTGAGGATCTCCTCGCAGCGGGCGTAGGCCCGGTCCACAATGGACTTGACCTCCTCGTCGATGAGGCCGGCCACATCCTCGGAGTAGCTGCGGGCCTGGGCCATAGTCCGGCCGATAAAGACCTCGTCGCTCTCGTTGCCGTAGGCGATGGTGCCCAGCTTCTCGCTCATGCCGTACTTGGTGACCATGGCCCGGGCGATGGAGGAGGCCTTCTGGATGTCGTTGGAGGCGCCGGTGGAGATATCCCCCAGCACCAGCTGCTCGGCCACCCGGCCGCCCAGACACACGGCGATGTGCTCCTCCAGCTCCGCCTTGGACTGGTAGGCCCGGTCCTCCTGGGGGAGGGAGATGGTCATGCCGCCGGCGGGGCCCCGGGGGATAATGGTGATCTGGTGCACCGGGTCCTGGGTGGGCAGCTCGTGGATGACAACGGCGTGGCCCGCCTCGTGGTAGGCGGTAAGCCGCTTGGCCAGGGGAGTGACCACCCGGCTCTTCTTCTCCGGGCCGGCGATCACCTTCATCATGGCCTCGTGGAGGTCGGACATGGTGATGAACCGCTGATTGGCCCGGGCGGCCAGGAGGGCGGCCTCGTTGAGCAGATTCTCCAGGTCGGCGCCGGTGAAGCCGGCGGTGGCCTTGGCGATATCCGACAGGGAGGCGTCCTCGGACAGGGGCTTCTTCCGGGCGTGGACCTTCAAAATCTCCTCCCGGCCCCGGATATCGGGGAGCCCCACATAGATCTGCCGGTCAAAGCGGCCGGGGCGCAGCAGGGCGGGGTCCAGAATGTCCTGGCGGTTGGTGGCGGCCATGACGATGACCCCCTCGTTGGAGGCAAAGCCGTCCATCTCCACCAGCAGCTGGTTCAGAGTCTGCTCCCGCTCGTCGTGTCCGCCGCCCAGGCCGGCGCCGCGCTGGCGGCCTACCGCGTCGATCTCGTCGATGAAGACGATGGCAGGGGCCTCTTTCTTGGCCTGGTCAAACAGGTCCCGGACCCGGCTGGCGCCCACGCCCACGTACAGCTCCACAAAGTCGGAACCGGAGATGGACAGGAAGTGGACCCCGGCCTCACCGGCCACCGCCTTGGCAATCAGCGTCTTGCCGGTGCCCGGAGGGCCCACCAGCAGCACGCCCTTGGGGATGCGGGCCCCCAGGGCGATAAACTTCTGGGGGTCCCGGAGAAACTCCACAATCTCCTGGAGTTCCTCCTTCTCCTCGTCCGCCCCGGCCACGTCGTTGAAGGTGACCTTCTTTCCCTGGTCGGCCAGGGTGCGGGTGCGGGCGTGGCCGAACCGGCTGGGACCGGGGCCGCCCCCGGAGCTGGCGTTGGCCTGGCGCAGGTACATCATGTACCAAAACGCGCCCACCACCAGAATGATGATCAGATAGGGCAGCAGGCCGAACCACCAGGCGGACTCAATGCCAGGCTTGTAGTCACAGTCCAGCAGCACGCCGCTGGCCCGCTGCTGGTCGATGAGCTCGTGCAGGTCATTGTAGAAGATATAGAGGTTGGCCACCTCGTAGTGGAGGGTGCTGGTGGTGTCGCCCTCCCCCCGGACCTGCAGGGTGAGGTTGTTGCCCTCCAGGGAGAAGGATTGGACCCGCTCCTGTTCAAACAGGGTCCGCACCTGGCCGTAGGTGGGATCTCTGGACTGATCCATCCGCTGGAGCGTGGTGACGGCAAAGACCATCAGCAGAATCAGCATCAGATAGAGGATCACGTCCCGGGAACTGAATCGCTTCAAAGGGGATGCACTTCCTTTCCGGCGGTTTTGATGGGCAGTCCGCCAGCCGCCGTGCCGGAGAAGGGGGAGTTCAGCCCCCGTAGACCTCCGGCTTTAAAATTCCAATGTAGGGCAGATTGCGGTAGTGCTCGGCGTAGTCCAGACCGTAGCCCACCACAAAGGCGTCGGGAATGGTGAAGCCGGAGTAGTGGACCTCCACCGGCTTGACCCGGCGGTCCGGCTTGTCCAGCAGGGTGCACAGGCGGACGGAGGCGGGGCCCCGCTGCTCCAGCACCCGCAGCAGGTAGCTCAGGGTGTTGCCCGAGTCCAGAATGTCCTCCACCACGAGGATGTCCTTGCCCTCGATGTTGCCGGACAGGTCCTTGGTGATCTGGACCTGGCCGCTGGAGGAAGTGCCGGTGCCGTAGGAGGACACCGACATAAAGTCCACGGTGCAGGGCAGGTCGATCCGGCGGCACAGGTCCGCCATGAAGACGAAGGAGCCCCGCAGGACGCTGATGAGCACAATTTCCCGGCCCTGGTAGTCCTGGGTGATCTGGTGGGCCAGTTCGCCCACCCGGCGGGCCAGCTGTTCCTCGGTGAACAGAACCTCCTGAATATCTTTCTCTAGCATGTTTGGTTCCTCCTCGCAATACAATACCACAGCCCGGCCTTCAAAACCAGGCGTTTTTTCAGTTTTTTTCTCCGAATTTCGGATGGACCAGGCGGATGTGCCAGGCTTCGCTCCTCTCTGAGGGCAAAAACGCCGCGTCCGGCCCCAGGCCAGCCGCTCCGGCCACCCGTCCTCCGCTTTCCAGGACGGGAAGCTGATCCCGCAGCGTCCGGGGAATCTTTTCGTCCACATACCACTTTTTCAGAGGACGTCCGGGGCGTCCGGGGAGCGTCAGCCGGTCCCCGGTTTGCCGGGAGCGGGCGGTGAGGGCCGGAGCCGCGCTCCGGTCCAAAAAAAAGTCCAGGGGCCGCTGGGCCTGTCCGCGGTACCGCTCCAGGGTGCAGGTGATCTCCCAGTCCCCGGTTCGGGTCAGGCCGGGCAGCGCCAGCTCTACTGCGGAGAGGGGAGGGGGAGAGGCCAGCCGGGTGAGGACCAGGCGGCCGTACTCCCGCCGGGCGGTCAGCCCCCCGGGCAGGTCGATCTGTGCGGAGGGGTCCTGGGTGCGGCACAGGTCCGTCAGGGCCTCCAGATGGGCGGCGGAGCACCGGTCGTCCCCGCCGCTGGCCCGGGCCAGCAGGGCCCGGACGGCCCGGACGGCAAGGGGCTGGGGCAGCCGGGCCACATCCTCCGCCGGGAGGGAGAGGGTCCCATCCGCCTCCTCCTGGAGCCGTCCCAGGGCCTCCTCCGCCTGGGCGGTGAGGCAGTCCTCGTCCTCCCGCAGTCGCTGGGCGGTGTCGGTCAGCCGCACCAGAAACCCGGGATAGAGGGCCTCCAGTTCAGGCAGCACCCGGTGGCGGAGCCGGTTCCGGGCGTAGACGTCCTCCCGGTTGGAGGGGTCCTCCCGCCAGGGGAGCCCCCAGAAGCGCAGGTAGTCCTCGATCTCCCCCCGGGTGGTGGTGAGCAGGGGACGGATCAGGTCCCCGTTTTTGGGGGCCATGCCGCACAGCCCCCGCAGGCCGGTCCCCCGGGCCAGGTGGAACAGAAGGGTCTCGGCGTTGTCACCGGCGGTGTGGGCCACGGCGATGTACTGGGCGCCGGTGTCCTGGGCGGTTTTCCGGAGAAAGGCGTAGCGCAGTTCCCGGGCGGTCTCCTCCAGACCCCGGCCGGTCTCCTTGGCCCGGGCCGCCACGTCGCCGGAGCCGGTGAACAGCTCCACCGGGGGCAGCGTCTCCACGGTTCCGTCCGGACGGAGCGTCCGCTCCCGGCCGCAGCACAGGGAGACAAACTCCCGGACAAACTCCATGTCCTGGGCGGACTCCGCCCCCCGGAGCCGGTGGTCAAAGTGGGCGGCGGCCAGGGTGAAATTCAGCTCCCGGCGCAGCCGCCAGAGCCGGTGGAGCAGATAAATGGAATCCGCGCCGCCGGAGACGGCGCACAGCACGGCGCTTCCCGGAGGGATCAGACGGTATTCCCGAATCAGCTGGACCATGGGATCGGTCATAATTCCTCCTGAAAATACGGTCAGTACTCCTCGTGCTGCCACTCCATGTTGCCGAAGGTGGTAAACTCGGGCAGCCACTGGAGCTCCACCGTCCGGGTCTCTCCGTGGCGGTTTTTGGCGATGATGCACTCGGCCAGATTGGGGTTGGGGGTCTCCTTGTCGTAGTAGCCCTCCCGGTACAGGAACATGACGATGTCCGCGTCCTGCTCGATGGCGCCCGATTCACGCAGGTCGGAGAGCATGGGCCGCTTGTCGCTGCGGCTCTCGTTGGCGCGGGAGAGCTGGCTGAGGCAGAGCACCGGCACGTCCAGCTCCTTGGCCATGATTTTCAGGGCCCGGGAGATGTCGGACACCACCTGCTGGCGGTTCTCGCCGGAGTACTGCCGCCCGCCGGCGGACTGCATCAGCTGGAGGTAGTCGATGATGACCAGTCCCAGGTTGTCCACCCGGCGGCACTTGGCCAGGATGTCGGCCACCGATACGGTGGAGTCGTCGTCGATGAGGATGTGGGAGCGGTTCAGGGACTCGGTGGCCACCATGATCTTCTCCCAGTCCTCCGGACCCAGGTTGCCGGTGACCAGCTTCTTGTTGTCCACAAAGCATTCGCTGGAGATGAGGCGGAGGGCCAGCTGCTCCCGGCTCATTTCCAACGAGAAAAAGACGACATTTTTTCCGGATTTCTTGCCCGCCTCCAGCAGGATGTTCAAAGCCATGGAGGTCTTGCCCATGCCGGGGCGGGCGGCCAGCAGGATCAGGTCGGACTTGTTCAGGCCGGAGATGGCCCGGTCCAGATCGGTCAGGCCGGTGGAGAGGCCGGGGATGGCCGAATCGCTGGCGGCCAGCTCTTCCAGCCGGGCGTACACGTCCAGCAGCACCTGGGAGATGGGGGTGAGCCCCTGGGCGGCACGGCCCTGGCGGATGGCGTAGATCCGCTGCTCCGCCGCCTCCAGCACGTCCTGGCCGGTCTCGGTGCCCTGCTGGATCAGAACGGTGAGTTCTCCCGCCGTCTCCGCCACCCGGCGCAGCAGGGTCTTGTCCTTTAGAATCCCGATGTACTCCTTGACGTTGGCGGCGGTGGGAGTGGTGTCCATGAGCTGGAGCAGATAGCCCCGGGAGGTGTTCTCGTCGTACACCCCGTTCTGCTTCATGTTCTCCAGCACCGTCACCGGGTCAATGGTGAGGGAGTAGTTGAACATGGAATAGATGGTCTCATAGATCTCCCGGTTCTGCTTCACGTAGAAGTCGTCGGGACGGAGCTGGTCGATGACCTCGGGCACGCACCGGGCGTCGATGAGCATGGAGCCCAGCACCGCCTGCTCCGCCTCCACCGAGTGGGGCAGCTGCTTGAGCAGCAGCTCCTCGTCTTCCATTGGCATGTTCAACCACCCCCAGATAATGCAGAATGCAGAATGCAGAATGCAGAATGAATTATACCGACCGCTTTGCACTTTTTAAAATGGCGGTTAAAATCTGCTTCAATTCCACACAGTCTGTCAGCAGGCTGCTGCCCTCTGCCTCTGTAAAACACTCTGTTTCAGTCAATAACTTGATCCAATATTCCGTTTCTGTGGCCTCTTTATAGGAAATATACATTTTGGAAATAAAGTCCTTTTTACTCTGGGCATTATTTGCCTCATGTACATTTGCGCCGATGCTGGTGGCAGAGCGCAGGAATTGTTTCGAGAGTACGTACTCCTTTTTTTCGCTTGCTAGATGCTGATATGCTCGAACTGCGCGGACAGAAAAGGCAAAGCTTTTTTCCAAGATGACATTTTCTCGCATGGATGCCCTCACATTCTGCATTCCTGCATTCTGCCTTCTGCATTAAGAGGAAAAATAAGCCAAAAGGCTTATTTTTCCTCGGTTACGACCACGTTGACCATGCCGGTGACCTCATAGCCCAGCTTGGCCTTCACCTGGTAGCCGCCGCAGGACTTGATGGGCTCGTCCAGCACCAGCTTGGCCTTGGCGATGTTGACGCCGTGCTGCTGGGAGAGACACTCGGAGATCTCCTTGGCGGTGACGGCGCCGAACAGGCGGCCGCCCTCGCCGGCCTTGGCGGCCACCTTCACGGTGAGCCCCTCCAGCTTCTTGGACAGGGCCTCGGCCTCCGCCTTCTCGGCGGCCTCCTGAGCCTTGCGGGCCTTCTCCTGCTGCTTCATGGTGTTCACATTCTCGGCAGTGGCCAGAACGGCCAGCTTCCGGGGGAGCAGGAAGTTCCGGGCGTACCCGTCGGAGACCTCCACCATCTGGCCCTTCTTGCCCTGGCCGCGCACGTCCTGCTGTAAAATCACTTTCATGTCAAGTTCCTCCTAATATCGATTCGAAATAATAAGATGAGAAAATACAATTCGTAGGGGCGACCTTTGCGGCCGCCCGGATCAGTACCGGCGGGCGGCCGCAAGGGCCGCCCCTACACATGATCAATGGAATATGGAGCGGATCGAGTGGAGCGATCTCCCGTTCCGGGGGCAGAAATCATTCCGCATTCCTGCCTTCTGCCTTCTGCATTACTCCTCCAGGTACTGGTCGATGGCCTGGGCCAGCTCCTGGGCCACCTGGTCCAGCGTCTTGCCCTGGATCTGGCCTCCGGCGGCGGCGGCGTTGCCTCCGCCTCCCAGCTTCTCCAGAATGACCTGTACATTGGTGTCCCCGATGGAGCGGGCCGAGACGATGATCCGGTCCCCGTCCGGGTAGAGGACGAAAGAGGTGTCGATGCCGATGATGTTCAGCAGCTCGTCCGCCGCCTGGGCGGCGGTCACCCGGCCCACCGTGTGGTCCACCACCGCGATGGCGATCTGGTCCCGGTAGAGCTTGGCGTTCTGTTGGCGTTCTGAATGATGGCGTATTTGGCGATGGTGCCGGCCAGGTCGTTCTGGAAGAGTTTTTTCACCTCGGCGGTATCTGCCCCGGCCCGGCGCAGGAAGGCCGCCGCCTCAAAGGTGCGGCCGCCGGTGCGCATGGAGAAGTTCTTGGTGTCCAGCACGATGCCCGCCAGCAGGGCCTCCGCCTCCGCCCGCGTCAGGTCGGTGGGGTCGGCGATATACTGGAGCAGCTCAGTGACCAGCTCCGAGGCGGAGGAGGCGTAGGGCTCGTGGTAGTTGAGGGCGGCCCCTTCGATGTAGGTGGCGGCCCGGCGGTGGTGGTCGATGACCGCGATGCGGTTGCAGGACTCCAACACCTCCTGGGACTGGACCTGCTCCGGGCGGTTAGTGTCCACCACCACCACCAGAGAGCGGTTGTCCATGAGGAGCAGCGCCTCCTGGGAGGAGAGGAAACAGTCCTTATACTCCGGCAGATGCATCAGTCGGTCGGTGAGCACCTTGGAGGGGGGAGAGCCCGGCTCCTGAATGATGTGGGCGGGAACCCCTCTCTTCCGGGCGATGGCGAACACGCCGGCGGCGGCGCCGATGCAGTCGTTGTCCGGGGAGCGGTGGCCCATGATGAACAGGCAGGAGGAGTCGGACACCAGGGCGGACAGAGCGTTGGCCATGACCCGGCTTTTGACCTTGGTGCGCTTCTCCGTCTCCTTGGAGCGGCCGCCAAAGAACTCAAAGGTGAACTTGTTGCGGATGACCGCCTGGTCGCCGCCCCGGGACAGGGCCATCTCAATGGACAGGTTGGCGTACTGGAGCAGCTCCTGGAAGGAGTCGCCGTCCACGCCGATGCCGATGGAGAAGGTGGCGGACAGGCCGCTGGGGCTGACCACCTGGTGGATGGTGTCCAGAATGTCAAATTTCTGGTCCACGAACCGGGACAGGTACTGCTGCTCGAACAGGAACAGGTACCGGTCCCGCTCCATGCGCCGGAGCATGCCGCCGGTGCCCGCCGCCCAGGCGTCCAGCCGGGCGTTGATCTCCGAGTAAATGGTGGAGCGCTGGTTCTCCGTGAGGTTTTTCATCAGGTCCTCGTAGTTGTCCAGCAGCAAAACCGCAGCCGCGGGCCGGCTGGCCTGGTACCGGTCCCGGGTGTTGGCCAGCTCGGTCACGTCCACCCAGTAGGTGGTGGCCAGAAAGCCGCCGCCCCGCTCGCTGGCCCGCACCAGATGGCCGTATACCAGGAAGCGGCGCTCCCCCAGCTTCACCTCGTCGGGGCACTCGCTTTTGCCCTCCAGCAGCCAGCGGGTGTCGAAATCGGGGAGGACCGTCTCCAGCTTGGCATCAAACAGATGCTCCTTGTCGCCGGTGAGCTGGAGAAAGCGGTCGTTGGTCCAGATGATGTCCCCGCTCTCCGGCCGGAAGATGATCATGGGCAGGGGGGAGTTCACCATGGTGTCCTTGGTGGCGATGTCCACATTGCCGGTGATGTTCTCAATATACTTGGTGATCTCCCGGCGGCGCTTGTGCAGGCCGCTGCGGTGATGGAGGGCCAGCAGCACCACCACCGCCAGTTCCAGCACGGCCAGGGGCAGGCTGAACATGGCGGAGGCCAGAGCGAACAGAACCAGGCAGATAAAATAGAGCTGCAGGCTGGGCTGAAGCAGCTGGGGCAGTTTTCGATTCAAGAAGGGACCCTCCTTCCAGAGCTATGGGGATAAAATCAGCACTTTATTATAGCAGATTACGGGAGGAAATACAACCAAAACCACAAGAGAAGTGGGGGGCGGAAATGAAAACTTCGATTCCATGGAGGCGGTTGGATCAGAAAGGAAAATCTGGAACCAAAAAAATACAGAAAAAAGTGCTCACAGCCCTGCTCCAGCCGTTGCAACCAAAGAAAAAGACTGATATAATAAAGGCCACAAGCGTGTTTTTTGCAGCGCTGCTGCAGAGCAGAGCCGGCCCCCGAGAGAGGCCCAGCCCCAGAAAAGGGACGGGGACAGGATGGGGGGACGACCCTAAGCCTGTTACATTTTATTACCTTAGGAGGCTGTTCCAACATGCAAGAGATCAAAATTACCCGCGCGCAGACGTTGAAAGAGAAGCCTGACTCCTCCACTCTGGTGTTCGGCAAGAGCATGACCGACCACATGTTCATCGTGGACTATGACGCCGGTCAGGGCTGGCACGATCCCCGGATCGTCCCCTACGCCCCCCTGCAGATCGACCCGGCGGCCAAGGTGCTCCACTATGCCCAGGAGATCTTTGAGGGTCTGAAGGCCTACCGCACCGAGGACGGCTCCATCCAGCTGTTCCGCCCCCTGGACAACGTGCGCCGGATGAACGCGTCCGCCGAGCGTATGGCTCTGCCCCAGATCCCCGAGGACCTGGCTCTGGCCGGCATCACCGAGCTGGTCAAGGTGGAGCAGGACTGGGTGCCCCATGAGAAGGACACCTCCCTGTACATCCGTCCCTTTATGGTGGGCCTGGACGCCGCTCTGGGCGTGCACAGCTCCCACCACTGCCAGTACATCGTCATCGTCTGCCCCGTGGGCGCCTACTACCCCGAGGGGCTGGACCCGGTGAAGATCTATGTGGAGGACCAGGACGTCCGCGCTGTCAAGGGCGGCACCGGCACCGCCAAGACCGGCGGCAACTACGCCGCCTCCCTGCGGGCCGGCGACCGGGCCGAGGCCCAGGGTTACAGCCAGGTGCTGTGGCTGGACGGCGTCCACCGCAAGTATATCGAGGAGGTCGGCTCCATGAACGTGATGTTCAAGGTGGCCGGCAAGATCCTCACCCCCGACCTGAACGGCTCCGTGCTGGACGGCATCACCCGCCGCTCCTGCATCCAGCTGCTGAAGGACTGGGGCTATGAGGTGGAGGAGCGCCGCATCTCCGCCGAGGAGCTCTTCGAGGCCGCCGAGAAGGGCGAGCTGGAGGAGGCCTGGGGCACCGGCACCGCCGCCGTGGTGTCCCCCATCGGCGAGCTGGCCGAGGGCGACAAGAAGGTCACCGTCAGCAACAACCAGATCGGCCCTGTCACCCAGCGCCTGTACGACGAGCTCACCGGCATCCAGTGGGGCCGCCTGCCCGATCCCCACGGCTGGATCATGAAGCTGTGCTGAGCTGCGGCTTCTCCCATGAAATCAAAATAAAAAAACTGGACCCGATTTCGGGTCCAGTTTTTTGCTTTCTCAGAGGCGGGGGATGGGACGCTAAGTCCTCAGGACCAGGACTCCTCCAGCTCCGAACGCTTGGCCCGGCCCATCAGGTCGATGACCACCAGCTTGGGGTCCCGGCCCTCATAGAGCACCTCGTAGGCGGCCTGGGCAATGGGCATCTCCACCCCGGCCTTCTGGGCCAGGGTCCGGGCGTTGGCGGCGGCGTAGTAGCCCTCCACCACCGCGCCGATCTCGTCCAGCGCCTGCTGGACCGGCTTGCCCTGGCCGATGAGAATGCCGCACCGGCGGTTCCGGGAGTGCATGGAGCAGCAGGTGACGATCAGGTCGCCCACTCCGGCCAGGCCGGTGAAGGTCTCCTTCTTCCCGCCCAGGGCCACCCCCAGCCGGGCCATCTCCGCCAGCCCCCGGGTCATCAGCAGGGCCTTGGTGTTGTCCCCGCAGCCCATGCCGTCGGTGCACCCGGCGCACAGGGCGATGACATTTTTCAGGGCGGCGCAGATCTCCGTCCCAATGGGGTCGTTGCTGGTGTACACCCGAAAGCGGGGGTTCATAAACAGATCCTGGACCAGCTCCGCGTGCTCCAGCCGCTCCGCCGCCGCCACCACGCCGGTGGGGATATGGCGGCCCACCTCCTCCGCGTGGGAGGGGCCGGACAGCACCACCACCGGGCAGCTTCCGCCCAGCTCCTGGTCAATGACCTGGGACAGGCGCAGGGAGCTTCCCCGCTCAATGCCCTTGGAGGCGGAGACAATCACTGTCCCCGGCTTCACAATCCCCCGCAGCTTGGCGGCGGTCTCCCGCACCGCATAGGAGGGGGTGACCATTACCACCACTTCGCTCTCCCCGGCGGCAGCCAAATCGGCGGTGAGATGCAGGCCCTCTGGCAGAGTGACCCCCTTGAGCATGGGGTTTTCCCGGGTCCGCTTCAGCTCCTCGGCCTTCTCGGGCCGGTGGGACCACAGAGTCACGTCGTGCCCGTTTTCCTCCAGCACCAGGGCCAGGGCCGTCCCCCAGCCGCCGCTGCCGACTACCGTGATTCTCATAGATTCTTCCTCCCCCTCTGTTGTCTTAGAGAGTGGAGAGTGAAGAGCGGAGAGTGGAGATGCGGTGTCCGGCAAAGCCGGACGATTTCAAATCATTCGCCTCCGGCGAACTCAATATCTTCACTCTTCACTTTCCACTCTTCACTCCTTCTTGTGGTGCAGCGAAAACTTGTTTTCCGTTCCATTGAGCAGCCGCTGGATGTTGCCCCGGTGCATGTACAGAATCAGGCAGCCCAAACAGGCGCCGAACACAGTCAAAAAGACATCGTGGTAGACAAACCAGGTGGCGAAGGGAAAGCTGGCCCCGGCCCAGCAGGAGCCCAGGGACACATACCGGGTCAGAACCGCCAGAAGGAGGAAGCCGCCCCACACCACCAGGGCGATGCGCCAGTCGGTCGATCATAATGGCGATGGCGCCGCCGGACAGGATACCCTTGCCCCCCTTGAAGTGGAACATGCAGGGGAACATGTGGCCCAGCAGACAGAACAGGCCGCCCCAGTACTCCGACAGGGCATTTGCAGCTCTGTGCACCTCCATGCTCCCCAGGGGGAGGAGCTGTCCGGTGAGCCACACGGCCATTTTAATGGCCACCACCGCCTTGAGCACATCGCACAGGATGACCACAAAGGTGAGAGGGCCGCCGAACGTGCGGTAGAAGTTGGTGAGACCCGCATTCCCGCTGCCGTGATTGCGCACGTCGTCCCGGAGAATATACTTGGAGACGATGACCGCCCCGTTGAAGCAGCCGCAAAAGTAGGCGATCGCCGCTGTCACCAGGGCCGGGAACCACAGGTCCGTCCCATAGTCGGCCAAAAAGGTAAGCGTACTCTCCATCCTCTCACCCCTCCTTTTCACCCTTCTGCCGGATGGTCAGCCGCACCGGGGTGCCCTCCAGGCCGAAGGTGGCCCGGATCTGGTTCTCCAGATACCGCTGGTAGGAGAAGTGGAACAGCCTTGCGTCGTTGCAGAAGCAGACGAAGTGGGGGGGCTTGATGCCCACCTGGGTCATATAGTAGATCTTCAGGCGGCGGCCCTTGTCCGTGGGGGGCTGCACCCGGGCGGTGGCGTCCGCCAGTACCGAGTTGAGCATGCCGGTGGTGATGCGCATGGCCGCCTGGTTGTTCACATAGACGATCAGGTCAAAGAGCCGGTCCACCCGCTGGCCCGTCAGGGCGGAGATGAACACGATGGGGGCGTAGGTCATGTAGCTTAAATCCCGCATGACCTCCTGGCGCATCTTGTCCATGGTCTTGCCGTCCTTCTCGATGGCGTCCCACTTGTTCACCACGATGATGCAGGCCTTGCCCGCCTCGTGGGCCAGACCGGCCACCTTGGTGTCCTGCTCAGTGACCCCCTCCTGGGCGTCGATGAGGATGAGGCACACGTCGCTGCGCTCAATGGCCATGGTGGAGCGCAGGACGGAGAACTTCTCGATCCGGTCATCCACCTTGGATTTTTTCCGCATGCCGGCGGTGTCGATGAAGCAGAACTTGCCCTTCTCATTTTCAAAGTAGCTGTCGATGGCGTCCCGGGTGGTGCCCGCCATGTCGGAGACGATGACCCGTTCCTCCCCCAGGATGCGGTTGACCAGGGA
>CASFKT010000053.1 GCA_949295195.1 uncultured bacterium
TAGGCCTTGGCGCCGGACTTCTGCATCTTCTTCACCAGCTCCTCACCGTACTTGGTGGGGTGCAGCTCCAGGAAGGCCTGGCCGAAGCAGGCGGAGAAGGTGGGGGTGGGCTCGGTGATGCCCCGCTCGGTGCCGGCCAGCTTGGAGGTGAAGCCGGACAGGAAGTAATACTGGGTCTGCTCCGGGGTCAGGATAGACACGGGGGGCAGCACGCCGAAGGCGTCGGCGGACAGGAAGATCACGTTCTTGGCGTCGGGGCCGGCGGACACGGGGCGCACGATCTTCTCAATGTGGTCGATGGGGTAGGAGACGCGGGTGTTCTCGGTGACGGAGTCGTCCGCGAAGTCGCAGTGGCCGTTCTCGTCCACGGTCACGTTCTCCAGCAGGGCGTTGCGCTTGATGGCGTTGTAGATGTCGGGCTCGGCGTCCTTGTCCAGGTTGATGACCTTGGCGTAGCAGCCGCCCTCGAAGTTGAACACGCCGTTGTCGTCCCAGCCGTGCTCGTCGTCGCCGATGAGCAGACGCTTGGGATCGGTGGACAGGGTGGTCTTGCCGGTGCCGGACAGGCCGAAGAACAGGGCGGTGTTCTTACCATCCATGTCGGTGTTGGCGGAGCAGTGCATGGAGGCCATGCCCTTCAGGGGCAGGTAGTAGTTCATCATGGAGAACATGCCCTTCTTCATCTCGCCGCCGTACCAGGTGTTCAGGATGACCTGCTCCCGGGAGGTGAGGTTGAAGATGGCGGCGGTCTCGGAATTCAGGCCCAGCTCCTTATAGTTCTCCACCTTGGCCTTGGCGGCGTTATAGGAGATGAAGTCGGGCTCGAAGTTCTCCAGCTCCTCAGCGGTGGGCTGGATAAACATATTCTTGACAAAGTGGGCCTGCCATGCCACCTCCATGATGAAGCGGATGGCCATGCGGGAGTCGTGGTTGGCGCCGCAGAACACGTCCATCACAAACAGGCGCTTGTTGGACAGCTGCTCCTGCGCCAGCTTCTTGCAGGCGTCCCAAGCCTCCTGAGAGGCGGGCTTGTTGTCGTTTTTGAACTCGTCAGAGGTCCACCACACGGTATCCCGGGAGGTATCGTCCATTACGATAAACTTGTCCTTAGGGGAGCGGCCGGTGTAGATACCGGTCATGACGTTGACGGCGCCCAGGTCGGTGACCTGTCCCTTGTCATAGCCCTCCAGGCCTGCCTTGGTCTCCTCCTCAAACAGGAACTCATAGGAGGGATTGCGGATAATCTCCGTGGTACCAGTAATACCATACTTGCTCAGATCAATGGTTGCCATTTGAATGACCTCTTTTCTGAATGATCTTCCAGCCGCCGGGCATCCGCCCGGGCAGCGGAGCGTGTCCCAAAACATTTATAATAATACACGTTAGCCGGACTAAAGTCAATCGCATTTAGAATTGCAATTTAGTTATAGCTTTTATTGCATTTTACATATTTGACAGCGGTTCTGCCAGCTGAATTCCGGGAAAAACAGAGGATTTTAGCCCTCGGCCCGGCGCAGCGCTTTAGAAAGGGCGGCGAAGTCGGAGATTGACAGCCGCTCGCCCCGGATATTCTCCGGCAAGCCGCAGCTGGAGACCGCACTGGAGATTTCTTCCTTGGAGAGCGGTCCCCCTAAGGACGCGCTTAAACTGTTCACCAGTGTCTTTCTCCGCTGGGCGAAGGCGGCCCGGACCACCCGGAAGAAGTGGGCCTCGTCGTCCACTTCCTCCGGCGGCGGGCAGGGAACCATGCGCAGCACGGAGGAAGTGACCTTGGGGGCGGGCAGGAAGCACTCCGGCGGCACGTCAAAGAGGAGCTCCGGCCGGGTGTGGTACTGGCAGAACACCGAAAACGCCCCATAGTCCGCCGTCCCCGGGGCGGCGCAGATCCGCCGGGCCACCTCCCGCTGGATCATCACGGTAATGGTCTTGAAGCACCCAGCCTCAATGAGGGCGGTGATGGCAGGAGTAGTGATGTTATAGGGCAGGTTGGCGCAGGCCAGGGGGGTGAGTCCCGAAAACTTCTCCGACACCAGCGCCGGAATGTTTATCTTTAAAATATCCCCCGGACACACCTCCGCATTGGGAAAATCGGCCAGTGTCTCCTCCAGAATGGGCAGAAGGGAGCGGTCCAGCTCCACCGACGCCACCTTATCCGCCCGTTTGGCCAGCTCCCGGGTGAGGGGACCGATGCCCGGCCCCACCTCCAGCACACCGGTCCCCTCCCCTGCTCCCGAGGCCGCCGCGATGTCCTGGGGCACCCAGGACTGGATCAGGAAATTCTGCCCCATGCTCTTGGAGAAGCGGAAGCCGTGGCGGGCCAGCAGGGCCTTGATCTCGTTGATGCTACATAAATCCATAGCTCATCCTCATTTCGGTTCACGTTTCCTCCAATATAGAAGAAAAAGCGGGGGCCGTCAAGAGAATTTCTTGCCCACGCGGGCGGGCTGTGATACAATTTTCTGCACACAAGCGGCCGCGCAGTGCGCGGAGCAGAGAACAGAGGAGGCAGACGCCATGAAAGGACTTCTGTGGCAGCCGGGGCGGCTGGGCCCCGTGGAGCTGCGCAACCGGACCATCCGCTCGGCCACCAACGAGCACCTGTCCCAGCCGGACGGCCAGCTGACCCAGGTGTGGGCGGAGACCTTGGCGGAGCTGGCCCGGAATGAGGTGGGGCTGGTCATCACCGGCCACCTGTGTGTGGACCGCACCCAGCGGGCGGACGAGGGCCAGCCGGTGCTGGATGGTCAGACCGACCGGGCTCTGCTGGCCCAGGCGGCGGAGGAGGTCCACCGGGCCGGCGGGCGCATCGCCGCCCAGCTCAGCCACAGCGGGAAGAAGGCCATGGAGACGGTCAACGGCCGACCGGCCAAGGCTCCGGAGGACTTCTCCCCCGAGGAGCTGGACCGGCTGGTGGAGCAGTTCCGCCTGGGGGTCCAGCTATGCCGTGAGGCGGGCTTCGACGCGGTCCAGATCCACACCGCCCATGGGTACCTGCTGTCCAATTTCCTCAACCCCGCGGAAAATCTCCGTACGGACCAGTACGGCGGCGGTCTGGAGAACCGCTTTCACATCGTGGCCCGCATCCTCCAGGCGGCCCGGGATGCGTGCGGGCCGGAGATGGCCCTGCTGGTGAAGGCGGACTGCAACGGCTGCGGCGACCTGCACCGTCTGCTGGAGCTCTATCAGGAGGCTGGCGTGGACGGGGTGGAGCTCAGCGGTGTGGACTTTGCCTCCCGGGCCGGCGAGAAGTCCCCCTTCTATCTTCAGGAGGCCCTTCGGGCCATGGATGGAATCCAGGTCCCTCTCAGCCTGGTGGGCGGGATCTTCGATCTGGAGACGGCGGAGGCGATGCTGGAGCAGGGCTTCTCCTTTGTCTCCTTCAGCCGCGCCCTCATCTGCCAGCCGGATTTCATTGCCCGCATGAAGCGGGGAGAACAGGCCAAGAGCGCCTGCCTGGCCTGCAACGGGTGCTATCAGATCTACCGCCGCCGCCCGGTGCGCTGCGTCCAGCACAAGGACCCCATCCCTCAGCTGGAGAAGGTGTTCGGGTGTTCCATGTGACCGGGACCGGGCCGTCCGCCGGAGCCGGATTGACTCCGGCAGACGGCAGACGGCAGACGGCCCAAAAATTATGCTTGCAAAATTTCCGGTCTTTCGCTATAATATAAAAGCTATCCTGAAAAAGAGCAGTCTGCCGGTGTGATGGAATTGGTAGACGTAGTGGACTCAAAATCCACCGCTGGCGACAGCGTACCGGTTCGAGTCCGGTCACCGGCACCAAAATAAAAGGCAACTGCTTTCGCAGTTGCCTTTTATTTTGGGTTCCGGCCGCCGAAGGCGGCCTCCACCCTTCGGTATTTGAATGCTCAGGGCGGCGCAGCCGCCCCTCCGCCAAGGTTTTTGCCTGCGGCAAAAACGCTTGTACGGCGCACTCGCGCCACCAGCCGGATGGCCGGTTGAAACGCCGCCGCACTGGGCTTTGGTTTGGCTTGAGCATAATTGGCATCTACAGTGTTTCTGAATGAACCCCGCTTTTCGAACTATTCTATCGAAACGCGAGGTTCATTGCATTTGGAAAGTCTTGTATCATGGAACTTTCCGGTTTTCATAGCTATTGATCTGCTCTTTTAAAACGTTCTAAACACAAAAGTAGTATTTTATATTAGATAGAAATTTAGACGGTGCATCCCGACAAAGCGGGCTAAATAGCTTTAAAATATTTTGCTTATATTTAATTTCTCAACTTTAAGAAAAAACGTCGTAGATTACTTGTTTCTTGCAGCTCATACCAAATGTATGCTATAATTAAATTCAAAAAAGGTCTTGGATGAAAGTCGCATCCCTCAAAGCCGAATTTGATTTTTATAACGATAAGGTGCTAAGAAAGGCGTATTATGAAATTTGAATTGACTGAATACCATCATAATATATCCGATCAAGCTTTATTAAACGATGTTGCTCATGTGGCAAAAGTTCTTAATAAGTCTAGTCTGACCAAAAAGGAATACGCACAAAATGGTCAATATGGCGTAGAAACAATTTGTAGGCGTTTTGGTAGCTGGCTCAAAGTTCTTAACCTATGTAAGCTGGAATCAAATCAGTTTCAATTGGCTGCTGCAAGTAGTTCGCATTTGTACACTGCTATCTCTAATAGAGATTTATTAGATGACATTATTCGAGTTTCAAAGATTTTGGGTAAAGAGTCTTTCAGCAGCAGAGAATATAACGATCTTGCTAAGTACAGTAGTTCAACAGTTTTTAAACACTTTAAATCATGGAATAATGCCCTTGTTAAAGCTGGACTTCGTCCTTATAAACAAGTTTCAGAAAAGCGTATTGAAACCACCACTCTTTTTGAAGAAATTGAGCGAATGTGGATTACTTTAGGCCGACAACCAACAGTGAGTGATATAAAAAACGGATACTCAAAATATGCACTTAACACTTTTAGTCGTCGATTTGGTGGTTGGCGAAATGCTCTCGAGGCTTTTGTTGATTGGATTGAAAATGAACAAAATGATACTCAGGTAATTTATATCAACACAGATCAAAGTGTTGGGGACGATACGCTCATCCAGGAACAAGATTCCGCGTCACGTAATTTCCCTCTGCCTATAAAGCACAAGACTAAACGAGATATTAACCTTAGACTCCGTTTCTTGGTTATGAAACGTGATAATTTTAAATGCTGTATCTGTGGAGCATCTCCGGCAAAAGATCCAGAAGTTGAACTTCACGTTGACCACATTATTCCCTGGTCTAAAGGTGGAGAAACGGTTATAGACAATTTGCAGACACTCTGTAGCAAATGCAATTTGGGAAAAAGTGATTTGCTTGAATAAATCACTCAATTTATTTAATTTTTAGCTTGCATCTATAGTGCTACAATATCTCACGTCGGAGCAAGCTTTGTATCGCTTGCTCCGACTTTTTTCAAAAGTTAGAGCGCGCTCACGCCGCTGCTCCTCCTCTCCAAACCGCCCCCGCTGCCGCTGGGCTTTGGTTTGGGTCCGCCACTTTGCGGCGGGTTTACTCACCTACGAGAAGATACCAATCTTAATCACCCCTTCCACAAAAAAATCATCTGAAAAGCAGATGTTCTACTTTTCAGGGCGGTTCTGCGGCAAAAACCGCATCTTTTTTTGATCTCCGCAAACTTTTTCCCTCCCTCATCCGTCTATTGGATAGAACGCTGCAGAAAGGACCGTTGCAAGTGGCGAAAAAGCGCGAGGCGCTGCTCACCGACTACTTCACCCGGGAGCAGGCCGGGCTCTACCGGCTGGCCTACAGCTACCTGAAAAATCGGGAGGAGGCGCTGGATGCGGTGCAGACGGCTGTGTGCCGGGCCTGGGAGCGGCAGGACAGCCTGCGGGACCCGTCGGCCCTGCACACCTGGTTCTGCCGCATCCTAGTCAACGCATGCACAGACCTGCTCCGCCAGCGCGGACGGGTGACTTATGTTCCCCTGGAGGACCTGGAGGAGGGGGGCTATGAGGACCCCCTCCCCGCCGACGACAGCCTGGCCGCCCGGGTGGACGCCCTCCCTCCCGAAGTGGCCACCGTCATCCGCCTGCGCTTTTACGAGGAGCTCTCCCTGAAGGAGATCAGCGCCGTCACCGGCGCGCCCCTGAGTACGGTCAAGACCCGGCTGTACACCGGTCTGAAAAAGCTGCGTGTCTCGTTGGAAGGAGTGTACGACCCATGAAGGAGTTCGAGAAACTGAAAGCGGAGTATGACGCCACCCCCATCCCCCCGGAGCTGAACAACCGAATCCAGTCGGGAATCCGACAGGGCCGCCGCCGCCGCGTCCTTCGGATCTGCCGCCGCTCTCTGGGTACGGCGGCCGCCTGTCTGGTGGTGACGGTGGGCGTATTGAACGTCTCTCCCCCGGTGGCCGCCGCCGCCGCGGACCTCCCTGTGTTGGGCCCCCTGTTTCAAGTGCTCACCGTCCGGGCATATGATCAGACCGAAGACGGGATTGACTACCATGTGAGCGCCCCCGGAGTCATCTCCGACAGTGAGCTGGCACAGCGGGTCAACCAGGAGATTCAGGAGCGGGTGGACGCCCTCACCGCTCAGGCCCAGCAGGACTGGGAGGATTACCGGGAGGTCTTCCTGGCTACCGGCGGCACTCAGGATCAGTGGGAGAGCCGGGAGATGGACGTGATCGTCGACTATGAGATCAAATCCCAGTCGGAAAACGCCGTCTCCTTTACCGTGGATTTCGGCGAAGGGTGGGTCACCGCCGCCCAGGAGCGGTACTGCTATAACCTGGATCTGTCCGAGGACCGGGACATCACCCTCCAGGATCTGCTGGGGGATCACTGGGTGGAGCGCTGCAACCAGGCGGTTCAGAGCTATATCGCCGCCCACACGGACGAGCACGGCTACACCCTCTTCTTTGATTCCGAGGCGGGAGGCTTCACCACGGTGGATGAGAGCACCCGGTTTTATATCCGCTCCGACGGTATCCCCGTCCTGGTGTTCCAGGAGTACACCATCGCCGCCGGCGCCGCCGGCATCGTGGAGATCCCGGTGGAGGATACCCAGACATAATCCGCGGAACAATCAAACCAATGAAAAAGGCCGCCCAAATGGGCGGCCTTTTCGCGCCTGCTGCGCGTACTGCCGGAGATCCGGCAGGGTCACAGGCCCCCGGAAGGGGCTCTGGCAGGGACAGCATGCGGGGATAAACGCCTCGGGGCAAAGCTCCGTCGGACCGCACCCCTCTCCGCCTTTCGCTGGGCTTCTTTCGTTCAAGCTTCGCCGGGAATCCGGCTGGGCTTCCATCCGAATGATATCTTCCGCACCGACTCAGAGTAAATTTCTCTGATTTCTCTCCGGCACCGGCTTAAGAGAGCCTTCTTCCCTGGGCGTTCCCCCGGGACAGGTTTCCTCCGGTCTTTGGGACCAGATGCCTGCTCTCTCGCCTTTCGCCAAAGGAGAGACGATCCAGCACCGGCTTAGAGAGGGGAGAAAACTCCCCGCCTCGGCTGTCCGAGTCTAGTATGTCCCCAAAGTTTCGCTCCATGCGGGTTTAGGCTTGGAATATTTGTCCAAACTATACATATCCTTACTATTGAGATTACCCCCCGGAAAGGAGCATCCGCCATGTCCCTCCGTCTCTCCTCCGCCCGCCGCCGGGAAAAGGCCGCCCGGGAGGCGGAACGCCGGGAGCTGATCGCCTCTCTGGCCAGCACCCGCACCCTCATCCAACAGGCCTACGGCGGCTTCAACACCGTCAGCGACAGCGATCTGATCGAGTCCTACGTCTTTGAGATCAAGGCGCTCCAGTCCCGGTACGACTACCTGCTCCGCCGGGTCAAGGAGCTGGAGTGCGCCCCATGACCGGCGAGTTCTCCCCCTGGGGAGCGCTGGCCCTGCTGCTCCTGACCGCCCTGGCCCTGTTTCACAGGCCCCTGGGCTGCCTGCTCCGGCTGGCGGTGCGCTCCTCGGTGGGGCTGGCCGTCCTGGCCCTGTTCAGCTCGGTGGGGCACTACATCGGAGTCAACCTGGGGGTCAATCTGGTGAACGCCCTGGTGCTGGGGGTGCTGGGGGTCCCCGGCTTCGGCCTGCTGCTGATGCTCCAGTGGGCGCTGCGGTAGCTCCTCTCCCCCGGCGCGGAAAGGCCGGCGCTTACAAAAGCGCCGGCCTTTTTCTGTATCCATGATGTATGATTCCGTCAATCCGGAAAGCCGTCTGTCTGAGCGGGCCCCTGGGGGCCTTTGGCCTTCTCCTCCTCCACCATGCGCTCCCGCTCGGCCAGGCCCTGGAGGACCTGGATGGCGTAGTCGATGGCGGGAATGGCCCGGGCGGAGCAGTACTGCCGGACCTGCTTGAGCTCGTGAATGGCGTATTGCGCGGTCATAAAGTGGACCCCCTCTCCATTTTTTCAATCTTATTATAGCACAGGGAGAGTATTTTGTGCAAGGGGCCCAAACATGAATGGAGTCACTCCTCCCGGACCGCCATCTCCCCCGCCACCAGGAGAGGGACGGACAGGGCCAGCAGGGCCCAGGCGGCGGTCCCGCCCGGCGGGATGAGGCCGGTAAAGGGGAGCAGGGCGGAGCATGCCGCCAGTCCCCGCCCTGCCCACCGGAGCAGGCCCTGGAGCCTCATGGTCAAAACTCCTTTCGGTCCACAATGCGGCAGGAGATCAGGAAGGAGAGC
>CASFKT010000054.1 GCA_949295195.1 uncultured bacterium
GGTCTTCCTGCCCCAGGGGAGCTCCAGGCACACGTCCAGATAGCTGCGCAGCACGGTGGCCTCGGAGGAGCCGAAGGGCTGCTTGGCCAGCCGGCCCAGTTCCTTCTCCAGCTTCTCCCGCACCTCGTCGGGGAGCTTGGCCTCGGCGATCTTCTTGCGGTAGTCCCCGATCTCCGAGTCGCCGCCGCCCTCGCCCTCGCCCAGCTCCGCCTGGATGGCCTTCATCTGCTCCCGCAGGTAGTAGTCCCGCTGGTTGTCCGCCATCTGCTCCCGGGCCCGGTTCTGGATCTCCATATCCAGCCCTAAAATTTCCACCTCCCGGGTGAGCAGGCGGTAGAGCCGCTCCAGGCGGCGCACCGGACGCAGCTCCTCCAGGATGGCCTGCTTATCGCTGTTGCGCATGGCGATGTTCTGGGCGATAAAGTCGGCGATATATCCCGGGTCCTCGCTGGCCAGCACGTTGATGAGCAGGTCGGGGGCCGTCTTGGGGGCCAGCTCGGTGTACTGGCGGAACATCTCATAGGTGGAGCGGATCAGGGCCTCGGTCTTGGCGGAGTTCTGCCCCGCCTTCTCCTCCTGGATGGGCTGCACCTCCGCCTCCAGGAAGGGGGCGGAGCGCAGCAGCCGCTTCAGGCTGCCCCGGGTGCCCCCCTCCACCATCACCCGCACGTTGTCGCCGGGGGTGCGGAGAATCTGGCGCACGTTGGAGACGGTGCCGACGGTGTAAAGGTCTTTTGCCTCCGGGTACTCCACCCCGATGTCCTTCTGCCCCACCAGGAACACCGGATCGCCGGAGGCCATGGCCTCCTCCAGCGCCTTGATGGAGATCTCCCGGGATACGTCGAAGTGGATGAGCACATTGGGGAACACGGTCAACCCCCGCAGGGCAATGACCGGCATCTTGGCGGTCTCTTCCATCGTCCATTCTTTCTTCATGGTTCTCACTTCCTCTCTGGGATCTGAACACAGGCGGCTAGGGGGAGTCCCCCTCCCCCGCCGCTCAAGTTTGAAAAAACAGCCCCGGCCCGCCGTTTGGAGGGACCGCGGGGCTGTTCAGTTTCAAATTGATTTGCGGCCTCAGCCCACGTTGGTGCCGGGCATTCCGCCCCGCTCCGGCCGCAGGGCGGCCTTGCCCAGGGGCAGACGTGCCTGCCGCTCCGGGTCCCGGATGATCTCCGGCTGGGCCCCCTCGGTCACGCAGGGGGCGGTGATGGTCACCTTGGCGATGGTGGGATCGGAGGGCACGTCGTACATGATCTTGTTCATGACCTCCTCCAGAATGGCCCGCAGGCCCCGGGCGCCGATGCCCCGGTCCACCGCCCGGCCGGCCACCGCCTCCAGGGCGTCCTGGGTGAACTCCAGGTCCACGTCGTCGTACTCCAGCAGCTTCTGGTACTGCTTCACCAGGGCGTTCTTGGGCTCGGTGAGGATCTGCACCATCTGCTTCCGGTCCAGGGACTGGAGGGTGGTGATGACGGGCAGGCGGCCCACCAGCTCGGGGATAATGCCGAACTTCAGCAGGTCCTGGGGCTGGATCTCCTTGAGAAGCTCGCCCACATTGCGCTCCTTCTTGCTCTGGATCTCCGCGCCGAAGCCCATGGAGCGCTTGTCCAGGCGGCCCTCGATGATCTTGTCGATGCCCTCGAAGGCGCCGCCGCAGATGAACAGGATGTTCTTGGTGTCGATCTGGATGAACTCCTGGTGGGGGTGCTTCCGGCCGCCCTGGGGCGGCACGTTGGCCACGGTGCCCTCCAGGATCTTCAGCAGGGCCTGCTGCACGCCCTCGCCGGACACGTCCCGGGTGATGGAGGTGTTCTCGCTCTTCCGGGCGATCTTATCCATCTCGTCGATATAGATGATGCCCCGCTCGGCCAGCTCGATGTCGTAGTCGGCGGCCTGGACCAGACGCAGGAGGATGTTCTCCACGTCGTCGCCCACGTAGCCCGCCTCGGTGAGGGTGGTGGCGTCGGCGATGGCGAAGGGCACCTTCAGCACCCGGGCCAGGGTCTGGGCGAACAGGGTCTTGCCACAGCCGGTGGGGCCCATGAGCAGAATGTTGCTCTTCTGGAGCTCCACGTCGTCGCCGCCGCCGAAATAGATGCGCTTGTAGTGGTTATATACCGCCACCGACAGGGCCACCTTGGCGGCCTCCTGGCCGATGATATACTGGTCCAGCACCTGGTGAATCTCCCGGGGGGTGGGGATGGCATCGGGGATCTCCCCGGCGGCGGAGTCCTGGATCAGGTCGCTCTCATCCTCCAGGATGCTCATGCACAGCTGGACGCACTCGTTGCAGATATAGGCGCCGGGGCCGGCGATGAGCCGGCGGACCTGATCCTGGTGCTTGCCGCAGAAGGAACAGCGGATGGCGCGCTTTTCGTCGTTTTTTGCCATGAATTTCTTACCTCATAGTTTCCGCGGTGGGAGAGGGCGGAATGTCCCGCACGCCTCCCCAATTCACCGTTTCTCGATGACCTTGTCGATCAGGCCGTACTCCAGGGCCTCCTGGGCGGTCATGAAGTTGTCCCGCTCGCAGTCGGCGGTGACCTGCTCCACGCTCTTGCCGGTGTTCTCGGCCAGGATGCGGTTCATCCGGCTCTTGACCACCTCCAGGCGCTTCAGGTGGAGGGCCATGTCGGTGATCTGTCCCTGGGTGCCGGCGGAGGGCTGGTGGATCATGATTTCCGCGTTGGGCAGGGCCAGGCGCTTGCCCTTGGTACCGGCGGCCAGGAGGAAGGCCCCCATGCTGGCGGCCAGGCCGATGCAGATGGTGGACACGTCGCACTTCACATACTGCATGGTGTCGTAGATGGCCATGCCGGCGGTGACAGAGCCGCCGGGGCTGTTGATGTAAAACTGGATCTCCTTGTCCGGATCCTGGCTCTCCAGGTACAGCAGCTGGGCCACCACCAGGGAGGCGGTGGTGTCGTTGACCTCCTCAGACAGGAAGATGATGCGGTCGTTGAGCAGGCGGGAGAAGATGTCGTAGGAACGCTCTCCCCGGTTGGTCTGCTCTACTACATAGGGAACTAAGCTCATAGATAATACTCCTTTTTAGACGGTGATACCAAAGTATGCCCGCCGGACCGGAACATGATTCCATGTTTCAGGGAAATGGGAGCTTTTTTCTCCGCTCCCTGGATGTGAATCCACCCGGGGCGGCCTGAGCCGCCCCGGGTCGACTGTCTCTCTCTTACTCCGCCTTGGGCTCCTCAGCGCTCTCCTCGGTCTTCTTCTTCCGGGTGCGCTTGGGCTTCTCCTCGGCGGGCTGCTCCTCGCCGGCGGCCTCCTCGGTCTTCTTCTTGCGAGTGGTCTTCTTGGGCTTCTCCTCGGCGGCCTCCTCCTTCTTGGGGGCCTCGCCCACCTTGGCCTCGTCCACCACCAGCTTGGAGGCCTTCTGGAGCAGCAGGTCCTGCTTCAGGGCGTCCACGGAGACGGCGGCCTTCACCTGCTCGGGGGTGAGCTTGTACTGCTCAGCCAGCTTGCTGACCTCGGCCTCGCACTCCTCCTCGGTGACCTCCATCTTCTCGGCGGCGGCCACGGCCTCCAGAGCCAGCTGGGTCTTCACCTGGCGCAGGGCGGAGGGCTTGGCGGAGGCGCGGAGCATCTCGGGGGTCATGCCCATCATCTTCAGGTAGTCGTCCATGGACATGCCCTGGCCGGACATGCGCATGGCGTACTCGTCCATGATCTTGTCCAGCTGGGTCTCCACCATGCCGTCGGGGATGTCGGCCTCCAGGTTGTCGATGAGCTGATCCAGCACAGCGCTCTCGAAGTCGTTCTGGGCCTCGGCGGTGCGGCGCTGCTGCAGCTTCTCGCCCAGGTCCTTCTTGAAGTCGGCCAGAGTCTCGAACTCGGACACGTCCTTGGCAAACTCGTCGTCCACCTCGGGGGCCTGGGGCTCCTTGACCTCCTTCACCTTCACCTTGAAGACCACACTCTTGCCGGCCAGATCGGGCACATAGTCCTCGGGGAAGGTGATGTCCAGATCCTTCTCGTCGCCGGCCTTCAGGCCGATGAGCTGATCCTCGAAGCCGGGGACAAAGGAGCCGGAGCCGATCTCCAGGCTGTAGTCCTCGCCCTTGCCGCCCTCGAAGGGCTTGCCGTCGTCAAAGCCCTCGAAGTCGATGACGGCGGTGTCGCCCATGTGGGCCTCCCGGTCCACGGACACCAGGCGGGTGGCCCGGCGGATATAGGGCTGGAGCTCATTCTCAATGTCCTCGTCGGTGACGTTCACCTCGGCCTTGGGGGCGGTGAGGCCCTTGTAGGCCTTCAGGGTGACCTCGGGGCGGACGGAGACCAGGGCGGTGAAGATGAGGCCCTTCTCCTTGTTGACCTCCACGATGTCCATGACGGGGTGGCCCATGTCCTCCAGGTTCTGCTCCTTCACAGCAGCCTCATAGGCGGCGGGATAGACGTCGTTGATGGCCTCCTCATAGAACACGGCGGTGCCGTACATGCCCTCGATGATCTTGCGGGGGGCCTTGCCCTTCCGGAAGCCGGGGACGGCGATGTTCTTGCGGGCCTTCAGATATGCCTTTTGAACCGCGGCCTCAAACGCATCCGGCTCTACCTGGATGGTCAGCTCCACGGTGCTGTTTTCTTTTTTCTCTACGTTGGTGACCTTCATGAATTCTTCCTCCTGTGGGCGCGAAGCGGCGTTCCTCAAGCGCTCAGCCGCCGCGCCGTATACTTTCGAGACGATATTTTACCAGATACAGGCCGGTTTGACCAGCCCAAATTTCGTTTTTTCCCAGGAATTTTTCGCTAATCTAAGATTTTTTTCGGCTGGAAGCCGATATAGTCGGCCGCCACCAGGTGGTACTCCACCGTCCCCAGCCTTCCGGAGAAGGCCAGGCGGTGGCTCCCCCCGTGGAGATGGCCGTAGTAGCACCGGCTCACCTGGTACCGCTCCAGCAGATCCAGGATCTCCTGGCAGCGGTACCCCTGGTACAGGGGCGGGTAGTGGAGAAAGCAGAACTTCTCCCGCTCCCCCGCCACCTTTAGGGAAGCCTCCAGGCGTAAAAGCTCCCGGTTGAAAATTTTCGCGCTGTGTTCGCCCCGCTCCTCCTCATAGAACCAGCCCCGGGTCCCGCACAGAGCCACTTCGCCGTACAGCCGGCAGTTGTTGTGCAGGATCTCCAGGGTGGAAAACCCGTTTTCGGCAAAGAATTTTTCCATCTTGGCCGCGGTGGTCCACCAGTAGTCGTGGTTTCCCTTCAGCAGGATCTTCCGCCCGCCGGGCAGGGAGTCCAGAAAGGCGAAGTCCTCTTTCGCCTGCTCCAGGCTCATGCCCCAGGACAGATCCCCGCACAGGACCACCGTGTCCTCCGGGCCGATCTGAGAGAAACCCTCCCTGAGCTTCTCCACATAGCCGGCCCACCCCCCGCCGAAAATATCCATGGGCTTGTCCACGCCCAGGGATAGATGGGTATCTCCGATGGCGTATAGGGACATAGACGCAGCTCCTTTAGTGGTTGTCTTGTTTCGGCGCGCTGAGCATCTCCAGCACCGCGTCCACCATGTGGTCCTTCTCCACGGTCTCGTGGAACCGGGGCTTCTTGTCCCGCAGGGCGGCCAGAGGGGCCGGAACCGGCTCTCCCGTCACCTGGCTGAGCTGGTCCAGGATGTCCAGCCCCTGGGCCTGCTCTTTGACCCCCAGGGCGGAGAGCACATTGTCGCAGAACTTGAAGGGGCTGGCGGTGGAGGCCACGATGGCCGGGGTCTCGTCCCCCGTCTCCTTCCGGTACTGCTCCAGGGCGGAGAAGCCCACAGCGGTGTGGGGGTCGATGAGGTAGTCAAACTTCTTGTAGACAGCCCCGATGACCTTCTGGGTCTCCGCGTCGTCGCAGCAGTAGCCCATAAAGAGCTTCTGGATCTTGTCCCGCACCCGCTCGCTGACCTCATAGCGGCCGGTCTCCTTCAGCTGCTCCATGTACTTCCGGACCTCGCTGTCCTCCTGGGTGATAGCCAGCAGCAGCCGCTCCAGGTTGCTGGAGATGAGGATGTCCATGGAGGGGGACATGGTGTTGTAGAAGGTTCGGTTGCGGTCGTACACGCCGGTGCGCAGGAAGTCGGTGAGCACGTTGTTGGCGTTGGAGGCGCAGATCAGGCGCTGGATGGGCACCCCCATGTCCCGGGCGTAGTAGGCCGCCAGGATGTTGCCGAAGTTGCCGGTGGGCACGCACACGTTCACCGGGTCCCCCAGCTGGATATGTCCGTCCCGGAGCAGGTCGCAGTAGGCGGAGATGTAGTAGACCACCTGGGGCAGCACCCGGCCCCAGTTGATGGAGTTGGCGGAGGACAGGAAGTAGCCCCGCTGGGCCAGCTCCTCCCGCAGCTTCTCGTCGGAGAAGAGCTGCTTCACCCCCGTCTGGGCGTCGTCGAAGTTGCCGTACACCGAGCAGACCCCCACGTTGTCCCCCTCCTGGGTGACCATCTGGAGCTCCTGGATGGCGGAGACCCCGTCCTTGGGGTAGAACACCAGAATTTTGGTGTGGTCCACGTCCCGGAAGCCCTCCAGAGCCCCTTTGCCCGTGTCGCCGGAGGTGGCCACCAGGATGCACACCGTCTTCTCCTCCTCCAGCTTCCGCAGGGAGGCGGTGAGCAGGTGGGGCAGCATCTGCAGGGCCATATCCTTGAAGGCGCAGGTGGGGCCGTGCCACAGCTCCAGACAGAAGGTGTTGGAGTCCAGGGCGCGCACCGGAGCCACCGCCGGGGTGTCGAACTTCTCCGGCCCGTAGGCGGCGTTGGCGAAGTCGGTGAGCTCCTTGACGGAGAACCCGTCCAGGAACAGCTTCATCACGTACACCGCCCGCTGCTGATAGGACATGTCCTTCAGCTCCTCCAGGGAGCGGCGGGGCAGCTTGGGCAGATAGACCGGCGTGAGCAGCCCTCCGTCGTCCGCCAGCCCCTTGGAGATGGCTTGGGCGGCAGAAAACTGCTGTTCCCGGTCTCTTGTGCTGATGTATTGCATCTTGATTCCTTCCATTCTTGTTTAGGATACGTAATCAATGCGGATCATATCAAGATCCCCTAGTGTTGTATTATGCCATTTTTTCCGGAACAGGTCAACCCCAGGCGGCACAATTCGCCTCCCCGGCGGCGGTTTTTTCTCAAAACGCCCCCTCAATATGTCGTATTTTGGGATTTTTAGTCCCCAACCCGTTGGGGGCCAGCACCTCGATCACGTCAAACCGGGGCTGGAGAACGGTGGGATGCTCCTGGAGATAGAGCTCCGCGGCAATCCGCAGCTTCTCCCGCTTGCGCCGGTCCACCTGCTCCGCCCCCGTGCCGAAGCGGTTCGAGCGGCGCAGCTTCACCTCCACGAAACAGAGATACCCCTCCCCTTCCGCCACCAGGTCCAGCTCCCCGAAGCGGCACTTCCAGTTCCGGTCCACGATCCGGCAGCCCTTTTCCTCCAAAAAGGCGGCCGACAGATCCTCCCCCCAGCGCCCCAGGCGGCGGCTCTCCTCCCCGCTCATAGGTTCTTCAGGAAGGACCGGCGGTGGATGGGGCTGGGGCCGTAGGTCCGGAGCATCTCATAGTGGAGCTTGGTCCCATAGCCCTTGTGCTTCTGGAACTGGTACTCCGGGTACTCCTCCGCCGCCTTCACCATCCAATGGTCCCGGCTCACCTTGGCCAGGATGGAGGCCGCCGCAATGGAGGCCGACAGACTGTCCCCCTTCACAAGGCAGCGGTGGGGGGTGAGGATGGCGGCGCTCCGCCCGTGGTCCCGGTTGCCGTCGATGAGGGCGAAGTCCGCCCCGGGCTCCAACTGGTCTATGGCCAGCTGCATGGCCTTCATGCGGGCGCTTAAAATGTCGGTCTCGTCGATCTCCCGGGCGTCCACCCAGGCCACCGCCCAGGCGGCGGCCTTCTCCTGGATGACGGGGAACAGGGCCTCCCGCTTCTTCTCGGTGAGCTTCTTGGAGTCGTTGAGGCCGTCGATCTCCACCCCAAGGGGCAGAATCACCGCCGCGGCATACACCGGGCCCGCCAGAGGGCCGGCTCCCGCCTCGTCGCAGCCGCAGATGTTTGTATGGCCGGCGGCCAGGGCTTCTTTCTCATATTGCCATAGATCGTTCATGGAGGTTTCCTTCTTTCGCGGGAGGTTTCGCCAACTCTCTTATTTTTCCTCTTGTAGGGGCGGTGTCCTCACCGCCCGTCCAGCATTTCCCAATTTCGCAGGGAGGTTTCGCCGCCTGCGGGCGGCGAGTTACTTTGCCCATGGCGGCAAAGTAACCAAAACGCCCCCGGGGACGGCTCCGATGGACACTTCGTGCCCATAGTCGCCTTTCCCCGGACCCCTTTTTACGGGGGCGCTCTCCTGGTTTGTACTGCCATGGTTCCGGCGCGCAAAATCAGGAGTGCTTGCCTGCGTTTTCTTCCGGCCCCACTGGGGACCTGGGTGGACAAAATTTGATTTTGCTGCGGTTTACGGACTGCGCCTGAGTTTGCCGAGCCAACGCTCCCGGTGCGTATTCTGACGGGAGGCCCAAGGGCCTCCCCTACCCAATTTCGGAAGGTTTTCTTGAGAACCGTAGGGGAGGGGGGCTGAAGGTGAACCGGCCGAAGGCCGAGAGAAGCCACCCTGGGGTGTGCCCCTACGAAAACAACACGGCCGCAACCATATCCGCCGTAGGGGCGGCCCTTGCGGTCGCCTGTACTCCCGGTGCGAATCCTGGCGGGCACATGCTATGCGCCCCTACTGGTTTCCGGTGGACTGTAGGGGCGGCCCCGTGTGGCCGCCCGCTTCGGAGATTTCCGCTTCCTGTAGGACGCGGTCTCCCGGACGCGCCGTTCCGCCCATGGCCGGGCGACCGCGAGGGTCGCCCCTACGGGTGAAGCAGAACATTTCGGGGCGGGTGGGTGAGGGCACCCGCCCCTACGGCGAAAGCCGCGCCGTAGACGTTGGTTCGGCAGAGCCAGGCGCGGTTGTGGAGCCGCAGCAGCGGCAATTTTTGCAAACCCAGGGCCCAGTGGCCCGGATGGAACCGCAGAAAGCCGCTCAGATTTTGCGCGCCGGAAATTTTGCTCAACTTCGCAGGTACGCGCCCCCCGTAATGGGGGTTCTAGGGGGAGGGCGGCATGGAGGCAGGAGCGGCTTTGCCGATCCTGCCGATTGCGCCCGCCCCCTGGCGGCTCTTTGGTGACTTTCTGGCCGTCCAGAAAGTCACTCGCCGCCGGGGCGGCGAAACTCCCCCCGTAAAAAATCAATCTTCCCCCGGCAGCTCCAAGGTAAACTTTCCTAATTTCCCCCCTCGGAACTCGTCCAGCAGGACCCTCGCCATCCGCTCGGTGTCAAACTCTCCCCCGGAGATGCGCATGCCCCGCTTTCCGGCGGCCAGCTCCAGAATCCGGTACCCGTAGGCCACCGTCTCCTCCCC
>CASFKT010000055.1 GCA_949295195.1 uncultured bacterium
GGAGGTGATCTGAAAGTCATAGCCCCGGCTGGGATAGAACTCGGTGTATACCCGGTTCAGGGCAAAAGAAGTGATGGCCAGGATGTTGGCCTGGATGGCCGCCGGCTCCCAGGTGGGGTAGATCTCACTGGAGGCCACATTTTTCACATAGTCCGGAAATGAGACCGTCACATTTTCCGCCCACTCGTCCGGCGGGCCCAGATGCACCGTGATGGTGCGGGGCACGTAGGGGGTCACTTGCACAGGCATGGGAACACCTCACAGAGTTTGGCCGGTGATCTCCCGGATGTTGTTCTGGATCAGGCTGGACTGCCCCTCGTTCAGGGGCTCCAGCTCCATGGACTGGAGGGTCTCCACCCCCTGGAAAATCTGAACGCCCTCCACCAAAAGCATGGCGTAGCCCGGATGTTCCGCCCACACGTCGCACACGGCGTAGGGAGGGGTGGTGCTGCCCGGGTGGGTGCTCTCCCCCAGGGCCGGCGTCGGGATGGTGATGGGCTTTGTGGCTCCGCTGCGGTTGGTGGCCTGGACGGACAGCAGCTGGTACTTTCCGCCCTTCCCCTTCTGGGTGACCACCACGGTGGCCCCCTCCACCGGCAGCTGGGCCCGGGAAGTAATGACACGGACCGTCAGGGTCCCGGTTCCTTCCATAAGCGTTCCTCCTTCCGGCAGACCCCAATATAGGCCCGCCCGTCTTGCTCCATGCTATGCCGGGGCGGGGAGGGAGGTGCGGATATAAAAAAACGGAGCGCCGCTGAGCGGCGCTCCGAAAAAATCAGGGGTATTGAGATTAAGAGACGTGGTCCAGGCCGGAGCCGTGAACCGCCTCCACGTTTTCGGTGAGGGAAGCCAGCCACTCGCTGGTGTCGGTCTCCTTCCAGGTGGACTTCACTGTGTACTCCCAGGCGGGGTCGTCCCAGCCCACAAAGTACATGATGTGCCAGCCCTGGATGGAGCTGCTCTCGTTCTTCACCAGGCCGGTATCACCCGGCTGACGGGCGGGGTCCATAGCCCAGTTCAGGAAGTTGGGCTCCAGGTTGTCGGTGCTGGAGATGCCGGTGTACAGGCCGCCGGTGGACTGGGAGCCGCTGTCGTCCGTGTTCTGGACGGCCAGGGCGGCAAAGCTGTCCTCGGTGGCGTCGCCGGCCTTCCACTGGTCCAGAAGGGCCTGGGCCTCGGCCTCGGCGGCGTCGAACTCCTCCTGAGTGGGGGTGGCGTTGGCTTCAGCGGCGCCGATCAGAATGTGGCGCACATTGGCGGTGGCGGAGTCGTCCCGCTCCCGGCTGTCAAACTGGACCACATAGTAGTTGTATGCGCTGCTCTCGCTGCGGTCCAGCTCGGCCAGGGTAATGTCCCCGCTCTGGCGGGCGGCGTCATACAGCCAGTCGGCATAGGCGGCAGAGGAGAAGGTGGAGCCCATGGCGGTGGTGTGGATGGAGGAGCTGTACAGCGCGTCGGCGTACTCGTCGGCCAGGGCCTGAGCGTCCTCACCGTTGGTCAGGCGGCTCTGAATCTCCTGGGCGGTGGCCAGAGCGTCGGCCTTGGCGGTCTCCAGGGCGGCGGCCGTCTCCTCATCGGTCATCTCCACTGTGTTGCCCTCTTCATCGGTCTGCTCCTCCACGGTGGCCTGGACCGTGAAGACCGTGTAACCGAAGGTGTCCAGGTCGTTGGTGTGCTCGCTGTAATAGGCCTCGGTCTCCTCATCGGTGTAGGTCAGGCTGTCCTGATAGTGCTGCCGGTAGGAGTCGGCCAGCACCTGGTCAGCGTAGAGGGACTGGATGGTGTCCTCGTCCATATAGCTGCCGTAGTTCAGCTTCAGGTAGCTGGACAGGCTGTCGTAGGAGCCGCTGGAGCGCCAGGTGCTGTCCAGGGCGGCCAGCTCGCTCTCCAGGTAGGCCTGGTCCTTCTGGGGGAGGGTGTAGCCCTCGGCCTCGGCGGTGTGGACCAGGACCGTGACCTGAGTCAAGTTGTCGATGGCCTGTTCCAGCAGATAGTCCCGCCAGGTCTGGCCGGTCTCCTCGTCATAGACCTGTTCGGCGGGGTCCACAGTGTAGTCAAAGGTGGAGGAGCCCATCATGGAATTGTAATAGGCGGTGTTGAGGGCTGTCTGATAGTAGTACTGCACCACGGCGGGGCCGTAGTCCTCTCCGTCAATGGTGACAGCGGTGGAGCGCTTCTGGAAGAAGCCGCTGTCCCACACCAGAAGGGCGATGGCCAATACCACAACAACGCCGCCCGCGATGCCGTACAGGATGTGTTTGCGGCGGTCCTTGTCCTCCTCACGGTTATTCCGGCGCTGGACATAGGTGGAGTCCGACCGGGTTTTCTTTTCTCTGGATGCACTCACAGTTGATTCCGTCCTCTCATTGTGAACTTGCAAGTGTCCGGCCGCAGAGAAAGGCGGCCGGACGGGGAATTCTGTGCTATTATACAAGAATCCGCAGGAGGATTCAAGGGGGAAAGGGGAGAGAAACCTCAGCTTTTACAGTTTGTTCATGGGAAATCGGACAAATGTCCGGTCCGCATGGGCATAAAAAAGACCGCGGCTTGCGCCGCGGCCCATATCCAAGTGAGTTTTATATACCCCGCTCTGGCCGTGTGGACCTGTTTAAAACCTGCACGAAATGGCAGGTGGGTCGCCTCCACAGCGCTTTACTGCTTCCAACTTCCAGCCGACCTCGATGGGGGCCGGGAGGCCTGCAAGCCACGCCGTGAGGTGGGCGTCCCGTTTAAGAAATGTGGGTTTAAAAAGGCCCATCACGCACCGAGCAGGAAAACCCGCCTGAAGTCTGAATTATTCGTCCTCCTCCTGGAAGAACCGCTCCATGAAGAGGTTGTAGATCTCTTCGATCTCCTCGTCGCTGTCCAGGGTGGAGAGCAGCTCCTCGCCGTTCTCCTCCACTGTCTTCATGATCACCAGGCCGTATTCCTCGTCGTCCGCGTCCACATCCACCGGCTCGCCGCTCTCCTCATCCTCCTGAGAAGCGGGGAACAGGGCGTGGTAGGTGACGCCGTTGTGCTCCAGGGTGTCCACCAGCTCCAGCTCAAACTCGTTGCCGTCCTCGTCGGTGACGGTGATAAAATCGGGGCCGTACGCCTCGCTCATAGGGGAATACCTCCTGCCTGTTTTCTGACCCTATTGTAACCCGGATGGAGAGAAAATGCAAGTGGGAGAGACGTCAAAATTTTACCGGCCTGGCGTTCGGGCCTCTCCGGGGCGAAAAAACAGGTTTCCAGGGCGGAGGAGGGGACGGGGGCGGAACCGGGAAAATCAGACGTTTGGCTTTACCGGGGCCGGGCAGCTGTGCTATAATGAAATTCACATGGGGCGGCGGGAAGCTGCCCCCGGCCTGGGCGGCTTCCGTGTGCGTTTCCAGACGGCCGCCTGCGGCGGGCCGGACACAATGAGGCCGCGGCACGGGCCGGAATTGGACAAAAAACGTCCGGGGAGCGGGAGAACCGCCCCAAAAACCGGATGGGCAGGGAGGAAGAATACCTTATGGATTTGACGGAGCGGACCCTTTCAAGCGAGACAGTGTATCAGGGCAAGATCGTCACCCTTCTGGTGGATCAGGCGGAGCTGCCCAACGGAATGCAGGCCAAGCGGGAGGTGGTGCTCCACCCCGGCGGGGTGGCCATTCTGCCTCTGGACCGGGATGGAAACGTGACGCTGGTGCAGCAGTACCGCTATCCCTTCCACCAGCTGCTGCTGGAGCTGCCCGCCGGAAAACTGGACGAGGGGGAGGACCACCGGGTGGCCGCCGCCCGGGAACTCAGCGAGGAGACCGGTCTGGAGGCGGGGGAGCTGACCTATCTGGGATGTATTCTGGCCTCCCCGGGCTTCTGCAGTGAGAAGCTGCATATGTACCTGGCCCGGGACCTGAGCCGCGCCCAGAGTCATCCGGACGACGATGAGTTTTTAAACGTCGTCACCATGCCCTTTGAGGAGCTGGTCCAAAAGGTGATGGACGGGACCCTGGAGGACGCCAAGACGGTGGCCACGGTTCTGAAGACCAAGGTGCTTTTGAATCTGTAAGGGAGGGAGCCGAGTTGGGAAAGACCATTCTGATCGTGGAAGACGAGCAGAACATCGTGGATATTCTGTCCTTCAACCTCAGCCGGGAGGGGTACGATACCCTGGAGGCCTATGACGGGAATACCGGCCTCCAGCTGGCTCTGGAACAGAACCCGGACCTGATCCTGCTGGACCTGATGCTGCCGGGGATGAACGGATTTGACGTGTGCCGGAAGATCCGGGAGGCGGGGTCCGCCGTGCCCATCCTCATGCTCACCGCCCGGGAGGAGGAGGCCGACAAGGTCCTGGGCCTGGAGCTGGGGGCGGACGACTATATCACCAAGCCCTTCGCCATGCGGGAGCTGCTGGCCCGGGTGAAGGCCAACATCCGCCGGGTGGCCATGGCCCCCGCCCAGCTTCCCCAGACGGGGAGCGAGCCGGGAAAGCGGCTGGACCTGGGAAGGGTGGTGGTGGACCTGGAGGGGGCCACCGTGTACAAGGACGGCCGCGCCCTGGAGCTGACCCAGCGGGAGTACGATTTAATCCGTTTCCTGGCCTCCCAGCCGGGGAAGGTGTTCTCCCGGGAGGCTCTGATGGAGCACGTGTGGAACTATGAGGGCTATGTGGGCGACGTGCGGGCCGTGGACGTGGCGGTGCGCCGCCTGCGTGAAAAAATCGAGGACGACCCCGCCTCTCCCAAGTTTATTCTAACAAAAAGAGGCATGGGGTACCTGTTTGGGAGTCAGCAGAGCTGATTATTATTTTTTAGAGTGAAGAGTTGAGAGTGAAGAGTGAAGAAATGGAGTTCGCCTTAAGGCGAATGATTTTCAATATCCGGTGCGGCCGGACCTATATCTCCACGCTCCACTCTCCACTCTGAAATGAAAGGGGGTGTCTGAGGTGCTCCGCAGCGTGCATATGAAGCTGGTGATGATCATGGTGCTGCTCATCCTGTCTCTGATGACGGTGGTGGGTACCTTCCTGATCAACTCCGTTATGGCCTTCTATCTGGAGGAGTTCTATACCCAGATGAGCCGGGTCTTTGATCAGAACCAAGCCCTGAGCCGCAATCTGGAGACTGAGGTCACGTCGGATGAGGACGGGGCCCAGGCCATTTTGAGCATCATGGAGGCCTACTACGGCGATTTGGGGCTGGACAGCCGCAGCCGCACCCTGTATATCCTGGACGGGGAGACCGGCGCCTATCTGACCGGTACCGACGAGGAGGAGGGGCGCGGACTGGAGTACGACTCCCCCAACCTGACCCGGGCCCTGGTGGAGCGGGAGGAGGGGACCGAGGCCAACATCGCCGCCGACTATATGGACGTGGCCCTGCCCATCACCCGGGGGGACAACCAGTACGTCATCTATATTCTGGACAACAAGGCCACGGTGAACAGCCTGATCAGCCAGATTTTCGGCCTGATTCTGGAGTCCCTGGTCTTCGGGCTGATCATCTCCATCCTGCTCTCTTTCCTGCTGTCCAAGACCATGATCATCCCCATCCAGCGCCTCACCGAGGGGGCTATGCGGGTGGCGGAGGGGGACTTCTCCCGGCGCATCGAGGTCACCTCAAGGGACGAGATCGGCGTGCTCACCGACACCTTCAACGACATGGCCCGGCAGCTGCGGGACACCCTGCGCCAGGTGGAGAACGAGCGCAACAAGCTGGACACCCTGTTCCTCCACATGACCGACGGCGTGGTGGCCTTTGACCGGGACGGCCAGGTGATCCACTCCAATCCTGCGGCGGAGGGCATGCTGGGCCGTCCCATCGGCCCGGACACCACCTATAAGGAACTCTTTGGGGACCAGTATTCCCTGGAGGAGGCCATGGCCGCCCCCGACCACCTGGAGGGGGAGGTCCGGGTGGGGGACCAGGTGCTGGACCTGCTGCTGGCCCCCTTCGACCGGGAGCGGCAGGGGGGCGTGCTGGTGGTTCTCCACGACGTCACCGAGGAGCGGAAGAACCAGGAGATGCAGCGGGAGTTCGTGGCCAACGTCTCCCACGAGCTGCGCACCCCCCTGACCAACATCCGCAGCTATGCGGAGACCCTCTCCGACAGCGCCGGGGACATCCCCCCCGCCATGGAGAAGAAGTTCCTGGGGGTCATTTTGAACGAGAGCGACCGCATGACCCACATTGTTCAGGACCTGCTCACCCTGTCCCGGTTCGACTCTGGGCGGGACGAACTGAAGCTGAGTTGGTTCTCCTTTGAGGGGGCGGTGCAGGACCTGTACAACGCCGTTTACATGGAGGCCCAGCGCCACAGCCACACCATGAAGCTGTGCGTGGAGCCCGGCCTGCCTCAGGTGCGGGCCGACCGGGAGCGGATCATGCAGGTGATGATGAATATTGTCTCCAATTCCATCAAGTACACCCCGGACGGCGGGCAGATCCAGATTTCTGCGGGTCAGAACGGCAGCCGGGTGTGGATGCAGGTGGACGACAACGGCATCGGCATTCCGGCCGCGGACCGCCCCCGGATTTTTGAGCGCTTTTACCGGGTGGACAAGGCCCGCTCCCGCCAGTCTGGGGGCACCGGCCTGGGACTGTCCATCGCCAAGGAGATCGTAGACCGGCATGAGGGCGCGCTGGAGCTGGTGGACCGGAATGGTCCCGGCCTGTCGGTGCGCATGGAGCTGAACATTGAGGGACCCAGCCATGACGAGAGGAAGTAAAAAACGGCGCATTGAGCGCCTCAAAAGCGCCCTGATCGTCCTGCTGAGCTGTTCGGCTGTCTTTCTGCTGGTGCGCACCCAGGCGGCCATTGTAAGCTCGGAAGATTCGGGGACCGCTTACCAGGCGGAGGCGGAGGACTCCTCCTCCACGGAGAGCCCCGGGGCTACCGCGCGCCCTCTGCGCATGGCTGCGGCCATTCAGCGGGGGAGCGAGGTGGTGCGCTATGGGGTGCAGTATGACCAGGAGAGCACAGACAGCCTTTACCAGCAGTCTTACAGCCTCCTGGTGGAGGCCCTGAGCAGCGCCAGCCAGCCCCGCGCCGTGGGTGAGACGGAATTTCAGCAGGCTCTGTCCACCGCGCCGGGCCTCTACTTTGACTGGCAGGGGGAAATTCCGGTGGCGGTCCTGAACGGATGGCTGTCCGTGGACAACCAGACCCTCACCGGGACGGTGCGGAGGATGGTGCTCACGGCGGTGGAGGGCCAGGTGCTCCTGTACTATTGGGATGAGTCGGCGGACCAGGGCTGGGTCTGTACCTCGGACGTGATCAGCTCCAGCCGCCTGAACGAGGCGGTGGGGGCGCTGCAGGAGAACGGAACTGTGTTTGCCTTTGAAACGGAGGAGCTGGATACGCTGGCTCCATATACCATGGTACAGACCCAGACTCCGGTTCCTGTGGTTTACAGCGCCTCCAACCCCATCGCCGGTGAGGATCGCCGCCAGGCCCTCCAGGAGCAGCTGGGCTTTCCGGATAACTCCATCTCCTATCCTGCGGCGGGAGAGTATGTGATCCGCAGCCGCAACGATACGCTCCACATTGCGGAGGACGGGCGTGTGACCTATGAGGCCGCGGCGGAGGGGAGCGACCGCTACCGTCTGTCCGGAACCGGCATCTATGAGGCGGTGGAGGGCTGCCGCCGTCTGGCCCAGCAGACTCTGGGCCAGAATAGCGGAGAGGCCACCCTCTATCTGCTCTCTGTGGAAGAGAGCGGGGAAGGAGACTGGCTGGTGGAGTTCGGTTACAGCCTCAATGGGGCCCAGGTCCGCATCGGAGAGGAGGGCTGGGCCGCCCGCTTCATGGTGGAACAGGGACAGATTACGGAGTTTCAGCTGTGGTTCCGCAGCTATGCGGACAGCGGAACCACCTCGGTGGTCCTTCCGGCGCGGCAGGCGCTGGCCGCCATGGAGGCCAAGGGACACGAGGGCGAGGAGCTGCTTCTGGTCTATCTGGACGGCAGGGGCGAGGAACTGGTCTCCGCCTCCTGGGCGGCCGCTCGGGCTCTTGACACAGGGAGGTGACGGCGGATGGAGTGGTCCCGGATCAAGACGATCATACTCATGATTCTGGTGGTCACCAACGTGAGCCTGCTGGGATTCCTGGTCCAGCGGGAACTGCAGATCCAGAACGCCCGGCAGGAGGCCAGACAGAACTCTATTCAGTTTTTGGAGAACAACGGCGTGACGGTGGATGATGAGGTCGTCCCCGAGGAGATGACCCTGCTGCCCCAGACGGTGGAGTGGGACCGGGAGCAGGAGCGGGAGTCCGCCTCCGTCCTCCTGGGCGGTGAGGTGCAGGAGCAGGCCTGGAGCGATGAGATCTACCGCTATTACAACGAGGCGGGGAGCATCCAGTTCCACCGGGACGGCACCTTCCAGGGGGAGTTTGTGGAGGGTGCCTTCCAGCTGGAGGGGCAGGACGCCGCCGCATACAGTCTCCAGGTCCTGGAGATTCTGGGCATCCAGGGGGAGAGCCTCTCCGTTCAGGCTGACAGTGGGGAGGAGGACGCTGTGACCGTGGTCTGCCGGCAGCTTTGGAATCAGGTGCCGGTGTTCAACTTCCGGGGGGACAGCCTGGCGGCGGTGGAAGGGCGCAGGCTCACAGGAGAGCCATCACTGGATTCGAGCCAGGAGCCCATCTCTATCCCAACCGCCCTGTTTCAGTTCTACCACGGGATGGCGGCGCTGGGAGATGTGTGCAGCCGGATTGACAGCATCACCCCTGGCTATGTGACCAGTGCGGGAACAGGGCCCTCGGCGCTGACTCCGGTGTGGTATATTGCCACGGATACCCGGAATTACCGGCTGGACACCCTGACCGGGGAGCTGAGCCGGGCGGAGGAGAGCGGC
>CASFKT010000056.1 GCA_949295195.1 uncultured bacterium
CCTCCTCCGCCTGGCCCTGACAAGGGGTTATCCTGTCCAGGGGGGCGGATTTGTCTGTATCCTCCGCCGGGACAGGGGGGGCGGAGGGCTTGGGCCGGGGTGCGGAGGGGACCACCGCCTCCGGCCGCCGGAGGGGGTCGGAGAAGACGGGCCGCCGGGGGTGGGGGCGGGCGGAGTCGGACACCGCGAGGGTGGTCCGGAACTGCTGGGCCGGCATGGTCTGAAAGGCGGTCTGGCGGGACGTCACCGTGTCGTGGGGCCTGGGCTTCTCCAGCACCGCCGCCGGGCGGGTGTGGTCCCGCTCCAGGGCGGCCAGGACGGCGTGGTACACCGCCCCGAACACCGAGCGCTCATTGCCGAATTTCACCTCGGTCTTGGCCGGGTGGACGTTCACGTCCACCGCACTGCGCTTCAGCTCCAGGTGGAGGACGCAGGCGGGGAACTTGCCCACCATCTTCTGGTTTTTGTACGCCTCCTCCAGGGCGGCCATCATCAGCCGGGACTTCACCTGCCGGCCATTGACGAAGAAGAACTGCCAGTTCCGGCTGGCCCGGCAGCAGGCGGGCTGGGACACATAACCGGTGACCGCCATGTCCTCCCCGGAGCCGCTGACCTGGGTGAAGCCCAGGGCCAGCTCCCGGCCCAGGACGGCGTACACCGCCGACTGGAGCTGCCCGTCTCCGGGGGTGAGCAGCTCCTGCTTCCCGTCCCGGAGGAACTTCACGCTCACCTCCGGGTGGGACAGGGCCACCCGCTGGACCACGGCAAAGACAGCGGCCCCCTCGGCCGCGTCCTTCTTCATAAATTTCAGCCTGGCCGGGGTGTTGTAGAACAGGTCCCGCACCACCATGGTGGTGCCCAGGGGACAGCCCGCCTCCTCCACCGGCCCGGGCACGCCCCCCTCCAGGGAGAGGGAGGCCCCCAGAGGGCTGTCCTGGGTGCGGGTCATCACCTCCACCCGGGAGACGGCGGAGATGGCCGCCAGGGCCTCTCCCCGGAAACCCAGGGTGCCGATGGCCTCCAGGTCGTACTCGGTGCGAAGCTTGCTGGTGGCATGGCGGAGAAAGGCGGTCTTCAGCTCAGAAGCCGGGATGCCGCAGCCGTCGTCGGTCACCCGCAGAAAGGTCATCCCCCCGTGGGCGATCTCCACCGTCACGGCGGAGGCCCCCGCGTCAATGGCGTTCTCCATGAGCTCCTTGGCCACGGAGGCGGGCCGCTCCACCACCTCGCCGGCGGCGATCAGATCGGCCACATGGGGGTCTAATACTTGTATGTTGGGCATGGATACCTCCAAATGAGAGCATAGTCTGGCATCTTACTGTTATTATAGCACAGCCGGAGGAAAAAGGCGAAAGGTTTTCCTTGGGGAGGGATTTTTGCCGCCGCCCTATTTTGCAGGGTTTCGCCCTGCGGGGCGGGTTTCGGACCGGGTCGCTGCATGCAGGAAAAATTTCGCCGCCTGCGAGCGGCGAGGTACTTTCCCAACGATGGGAAAGTACCCAAAGGATCGCCGGGGGACGGCTCAGGATGAGCGCTCCGCGCTCATATTCGCCTTACCCCCGGACCCCCATTACGGGGGTTACCCCTTGGGGTGGGCAAAACATTTCCGGCGCGCAAAATCTGAGTGGCGGTCTAAATTCCCGCCGGGCCACTGGGCCCTGGGCCTGCAAAAATTGTCGCTGTTGCGGCTTCACAACCGCGCCTGCCTTTGCCGAGCCAACGCTCCCGGTGCGTTTCCGCCGTAGGGGCGGCCCCATGTGGCCGCCCACCCTCCGTGAACCATGATGCCCGTAGGGCGCGGCCTCCCGGACGCGCCGCCCATGCCATTCCGTAGGGGCGCACAGGGTGCGCCCGCGGGCCGGTCTGGGACCGGCCCCTACGCAAAGACAGACGCGTCTCCGGATACTCCGTAGGGGCGGGTGCCCTCACCCGCCCGCTCCGAAATGTTCCGATTTGCCCGTAGGGGCGGCCTTTGACCGCCCGCAGGCGGCGAAACTCCCTGCGATAAACGAAAACGCTCTATGATCGCCCCCTCATCCGTCACGGCTTCGCCGTGCCACCTTCCCCCCAGGGGGGAAGGTTTAAAGAAGCAGACAGCAGATTCCAAAAATGAAAAAACCGCCTTCCCGCGGAACAATCCACAGGAAAGCGGTTTTTTGTGGAAAAATCAGTAGGCCAGCTTCTCCTCCAGCCAGGCCTTCAGCTCAGAAATGGGCACCCGCACCTGCGCTCCCACAAACGCAGGCGTTTGTGGGTCCCCAAGGCAGATTTTAAATCCTCGGGCGGAGTAAATCCGCCCTCCGGCGAGATTTTGGCTGCGCCAAAATGCTGGGTTTCCGCCGCTGTGCGGCGGGCATGGAGCAGGGGGAAGAGGTTTTCTTAATAAGCCAGCTTCTCCTCCAGCCAGGCCTTCAGCTGGTCGATGGGCACGCGGACCTGCTCCATGGTATCCCGGTCACGGATGGTGACGGCGTTGTCCGCGGGGGTCTTGTCGTCGCCCACGGTCTCGAAGTCCACAGTGATGCAGTAGGGGGTGCCGATCTCGTCCTGGCGGCGGTAGCGCTTGCCGATGCTTCCGGCGTCGTCGTAGTCCACCATGAAGTACTTACTCAGCTCGGTCTGGATCTCCCGGGCCTTGTCGCCCAGCTTCTTGGACAGGGGCAGGATGGCGCACTTGAAGGGGGCCAGAGCGGGGTGGAGGCGCAGGACGGTGCGCACGTCGTTCTTGGCCTCGTCCACGACCTCCTCGTCGTAGGCGTCCACCAGGAAGGCCAGGGTGACGCGGTCGGCGCCCAGGGAGGGCTCGATGACGTAGGGGATATAGTGCTCGTTCTTCTCCTGGTCGAAGTAGTCCTTGCCGGAGGTGTTCTGGTGGGCGGTCAGGTCAAAGTTGGTGCGGGAGGCCACGCCCCACAGTTCGCCCCAGCCGAAGGGGAAGACGAACTCAAAGTCGGTGGTGGCGTTGGAGTAGTGGGAGAGCTCCTCCGGGTCGTGGTCGCGGAGACGCAGGTTCTCGTCCCGCATGCCCAGGTTCAGCAGCCACTTGTGGCAGAAGTCCTTCCAGTAGGCGAACCAGTCCAGCTCGGTGCCGGGGGTGCAGAAGAACTCCAGCTCCATCTGCTCAAACTCACGGGTGCGGAAGGTGAAGTTGCCCGGGGTGATCTCGTTGCGGAAGGACTTGCCGATCTGGCACACGCCGAAGGGCAGCTTCCGGCGGGTGGTGCGCTGCACGTTCTGGAAGTTGACGAAGATGCCCTGGGCGGTCTCGGGGCGCAGGTAGACGGTGTTCTTGGCGTCCTCGGTGACCCCCTGGAAGGTCTTGAACATCAGGTTGAACTGGCGGATGTCGGTCCAGTTGTGCTTGCCGCAGGTGGGGCAGGGGATGTTGTGCTCCTCCACGAACTCCTTCATCTGGGCCTGGGTCATGGCGTCCACGCTGTGGCCCAGCTCGAAGTTGTTCTCCTGGCACCAGTCCTCGATGACCTTGTCGGCGCGGAAGCGCTCCTTGCACTCCTTACAGTCCATCAGCGGGTCGGAGAAGCCGCCCACGTGGCCGGAGGCCACCCACACCTGGGGGTTCATCAGGATGGCCGCGTCCAGGCCCACGTTGTAGGGGTTCTCCTGGACAAACTTCTTCCACCAGGCCTTCTTCACGTTGTTCTTCAGCTCCACGCCCAGGGGGCCGTAGTCCCAGGTGTTGGCCAGGCCGCCGTAGATCTCGGACCCGGCGAAGATGAAGCCCCGGCCCTTACACAGGTTTACGATTTTTTCCATGGTCTTTTCGCTGTTTTTCATGATAAAACTCCTTATTTGTAAATTGTTGAATCCTCTTTTACTTTTTTGATTCACGCCTCGGCACGCTCGCGGCCTCGGACGCTATAAATAAAAACGCCCCGAGCCGGCAAAGGCTCAGGGCGAATCAAACGATCCGTGGTTCCACCTGAATTTGTACCAGAGGTACACACTCGACCCCCGTAACGTGGGGAGACGGCGGGCCATTGCCTGCCCGCGCTCCAGAGGGCCTTCCCGCCGCGCCTTCGTGGGATTCGCACCGGCCATCCCATCTCTGAAATTCCCGGCCCGGGGTACTGTTCTCTGTCGTCGCTTTTGGATTTGCACCCCATTGTAATATACATTTTTCCACCTGTCAAGAGCCGGATGTGGAGATTTGGTCCTGTTTTTTCCGGGAAAATGTGCTATCATAGAGATACAAAAACATAGAGGAGGGACCCGCTATGAAATTGTGGAAACCGGCCGTCTGCCTGCTCCTGTCCGGGCTGCTGCTCTCCGCCTGCGCCGCCCCGGCGGGCTCCGCCTCCAGCGGGGCGGAGGGGAGTCCAGGCGGGAGCTCTGGGGCCGGCCCGGAGACAGCCCCCATAGAGTCCGGCCTGGACCTGGGAGAGCTGGGGGTGACGGAGGAAAACTACCCCCGGGTGGACGGCTCCACCTCCACCCTGGGCATCGTCCAGGCCGCCTATGAGGCGGTGTTCGGCCCGGAGTCCATGGATGAGGAGGGCTATCCCTGGGAGGCCTCCAAGACGGTGCCCTCCTACGAGAAGCTCATCGCCGGGGAGCTGGACCTGATCCTGGCCCCCTCTCCCTCCGCCGATGTGCTCAGTCAGGCCAAGGAGGCGGGGGTGGAGCTGGAACTTGCTCAAGTGGCCGCCGAGGCCCTGATCTTCATCACCCCGGCGGAGAACACCGCCTCCAACATCACCGGGGACCAGGTGCGGGACATCTACCTGCACAACGGCATCGCCAGCTGGAAAGAGCTGGGGGGCCCGGACCGGACGCTGGTGCCCATCTGCCGCAACGCCGACAGCGGCAGTCAGTCCCAGCTGGACAACCTGATTTTGAAGGGGGAGCCCATGGACCCCTCCATCCAGGAGAACTATGTGGAGCTGACCATGGAGGGGATGCTGGAGCAGACCGCCTTTTACCACACCGGCGGGATGTTCGGCCAGCCCAGCGACAGCTACGCCCTGGGCTATACCCTGTTTACCTATCTTCAAAATATGGACGAGATCACCGGTATCGCCTCCTCCCTGAAAATTTTGGACTACGAGGGGGTGCCCGCCACCGCCCAGACCATCTCCGGTGGCAGCTACCCCCTGACCGACGGCTACTACGCCGTCACCCGGGCGGACCTGCCGGAGGACCACCCGGCCCGGGTCCTGACCCGCTGGCTGCGGTCGGAGGAGGGGCAGGTGGCCATTCTCTCCCGGGGCTTCCTGCCCGTCTATCTGGAACAGCTGCCGCCCCAGGACACCGAGGAGAACGCCCGCCAGGTGGTGCTGGACTACTACAGCAGCTGTGACATTCAGGATGTGACCCTGGTCGGCCGGGAGGGGGACCGGATCACATTCCAGGTCCAGGCGGAGGCCGGGGGCCAGAGCAGCCTGTGCACCATCACCCTGAACTACTATCCCCGGGGCTGGCAAGTGGTGAGCGCCGATCTGCCCCCAGGCGTTTGAGGCGCACCCCGCACCCTTTTTGGGGAACTGCTCTCCCTGCGGGTGAGGGCAGATCCGCCCGCGGGCGGTGAACCCTCCTAAAATAAGAATACGCTCTGTAGAAAACAGCAGATTTTCTACAGAGCGTTTTTATTTTCAGTCTGAAATTTAAAGGGCCAGCACCCGCAGGGTAAACGTCAAAGTCATCACCACCACCCCCATGCTGGCGCAGGCGTCCAGAAACAGCGCCCGGCGGCGGGCCCTTCTGGCCCTGGCTCGGCGGGGGCTGGGGGCGCTCTCCCGGGGGAGGAGGACGAGGTTTTCCTCCCCCTCCTCCGGCTCCTGCTGGGCCTGAGCCAGCCGGCGGCGGTACTCGGTCAGGTCCACCACATTGCCGGTGTGGCGGATAAAGTTTCCAGTGGTATAGTACAGGGTCTGCATCGTCTCTCCCTCCAATGAAATGCCCGGCGGGCGGATTGGCCGGAAACCGGCCTGTTGTCTGGAGCATACCGATTTCTCCGTCCCATAGTTGGGACTTTTGGTCCGTCCGGGCTCAAAAATCAAACACATGTTCGTGTAACAAGAATACAACAAATGTTCGATTTTGTCAAGAACTGTCGAACATGTTTTCGGGTTTTCCACACTTTCCACCGAGTTTTCCACATAGATTTCCCCAGGGTTCCGCTTTTCTGCCAAAAGCCGCCAGGAAAAGGAGGGGACAAATTTGTGTGAGATTTTTTGCAAATTCGTTGCCTTTCCTAACAAAGAGCGGTATAATATAACGTCTGAACGGAAATTAGTGGGGATATGTACGCTCCTGGCTCTGCCGTCGGAGCGGCACTCCCTGGTTCCGGCGCGTTGAAACAGAGAGGACGGGCCGGAGCGGTTTTTATAGCGTGCAGGAGGAAATGCGAAGTATGCGGAACGAAAAATTGAGAAATGTTGCCATTATCGCCCACGTCGACCATGGCAAAACCACTCTGGTGGACCAGATGCTCAAGCAGTCCGGCGTGTACCGGGAGAACCAGGCCGTGGTGGAGCGGGTCATGGACTCCAACGACCTGGAGCGGGAGCGGGGCATCACCATTCTGGCCAAGAACACCGCCGTGGAGTATACCGGCGTGAAGATCAACATCGTGGACACCCCGGGCCACGCCGACTTCGGCGGCGAGGTGGAGCGCATCCTGAAGATGGTCAACGGCGTCATCCTGCTGGTGGACGCCGCCGAGGGCCCCATGCCCCAGACCCGCTTTGTGCTGTCCAAGGCCCTGGAGCTGGGCCACCGGGTGATCGTGGTGGTGAACAAGATCGACCGCCCCGACCAGCGGGTGTACGAGGTCATCGACGAGGTGCTGGAGCTGCTCATGGACCTGAACGCCACCGACGAGCAGCTGGACTCCCCCATGCTGTTCTGCTCCGGCCGGCAGGGCACCGCCTCCGTCCAGCCCGACGAGGCGGGCAGCGACTTAAAGCCCCTGTTCGACACCATCCTGGAGTATATCCCCGCCCCCGAGGCGGATGTGGACGCCCCCTTCCAGATGCTGGTCTCCTCCATCGACTACAACGAGTTTGTGGGCCGCATCGCCATCGGCCGCATCGAGCGGGGCGTGATCAAGCAGAACCAGGAGATCGCCGTGTGCAACTACCACGACCCGGACGCCGCCCCCAAGAAGGCCAAGGCCACCGCCCTCTATGAGTTCGACGGTCTGGCCAAGGTCCCCGTCCAGGAGGCCACCGCCGGCAACATCATCGCCATGAGCGGCATCGGCGACGTGACCATCGGCGACACCATCTGCGCCCCCGACTGTGTGGAGCCCATTGAGTTCGTCAAGATCTCCGCCCCCACCATCGAGATGACCTTCTCCGTCAACGATTCCCCCTTCGCCGGGCGGGAGGGCAAGTTCGTCACCAGCCGCCAGCTTCGGGACCGGCTGTTCCGGGAGACCCTGAAGGACGTGTCCCTGAAGGTGTCCGAGGTGGAGAACTCCACCGACTCCTTCAACGTGGCCGGCCGGGGCGAGATGTCCCTGTCCATCCTCATGGAGACCATGCGCCGGGAGGGCTATGAGTTCCAGGTGTCTCCCCCCCGCGTGCTCTACCAGGAGATCGACGGCAAGAAGTGCGAGCCCATGGAGCTGCTGGTGGCCGACGTGCCCAACGACTACACCGGAGCGGTCATCAACAAGCTCCAGTCCCGGCGGGCCGACCTGCAGAACATGACTCCGGTGGGGAACCGCACCAAGCTGGAGTTTATGGTCCCCTCCCGGGGCCTGTTCGGCTACCGCAACGAGTTTTTGACCGACACCAAGGGGGAGGGCATCATGGCCTCCGTCTTTGACCACTATGAGCCCATGCGCGGGGACATCCAGCGCCGTTCCACCGGCTCCCTGGTGGCCTTCGAGACCGGCGAGGCGGTGACCTACGGCCTCTTCAACGCCCAGGAGCGGGGCACCCTGTTCATCGGCCCGGGCACCCCGGTATACGCCGGCATGATCGTGGGCGAGACCCCCAAGGCGGAGGACATCTCCGTCAACGTGTGCAAGAAGAAGCAGCTGACCAACATGCGGGCCTCCGGCTCCGACGAGGCGCTGCGCCTGACGCCTCCCAAGCAGATGTCCATGGAGCAGTGCCTGGAGTTCCTGGCCGACGACGAGCTGTTGGAGTGTACCCCCGAAAATTTACGCCTGCGCAAGCGCGTTCTGGACCACGGGGAGCGCATGAAGCTGGCCTCCAAGAAGAAGGGGTAAGACTGCAAACCGAGTCACACATTCGGAGAGAGTATCGAACGCCGTGGTCCCGCCCGCAAAGCGGGCGTGGGGCACTCCGCCGCGGCGGCAGGACAAATTCACTTTGTCCTGCCAAGACATGAAATCACACGGGGAGCGCATGAAGCCGGCCTCCAAGAAGAAGGGGAAAGGCTGAATTTTCTCCGCCCCCGCTGAACAAAGAAAAAACGCTCCGCATTGCCGTTCCCTGGCAATGCGGAGCGTTTTTCACTGTTACAGATTGACCACGTTGATGGGCGCGCCCTCCTGATAGGCCTTCACATTGGCCACGGCGCAGTCCATGATGCGCTGGCGGCTCTCCTTGGGGGCCCAGGAGATGTGGGGGGTGATGATGCAGTTCCTGGCCTTCAGCAGGGGGTTGTCCCCCCGGATGGGCTCGGTGTACACCACGTCCAGACCGGCGGCCCCCATCTTTCCGCTGTTCAGGGCGTCGGCCACGTCCTGCTCGTTGATGAGCTGGCCCCGGGCGTTGTTGATGAGGATGACCCCGTCCTTCATCTTGGCAATGGAGTCCTTGTTGATCATGCCGGTGTTCTCCGGGGTGAGGTTGCAGTGCAGGGAGATCACGTCGGCCCGGGCGTACAGCTCCTCCAGGTCCACATACTCCCCGATGGCCCGGCCGGAGTCGTTGGGGTAGAGGTCATAGGCCAGCACCTGCATCCCCAGGGCCTTGGCGATGCGCCCCTCGGCCTGGCCGATGCGGCCGAAGCCGATGATGCCGATGGTCTTGCCCTCCAGCTCGATGAGGGGGTAGTCCCAGTAGCACCAGTCGATGCTCTTTTCCCAGTTGCCCGCGTGGACCGAGGCGTCATGGTGGCCGATGTGGTGGCAGATCTCCAGAAGCAGGGCGATGGAGAACTGACTCACCGAGGCGGTGCCGTAGGTGGGCACATTGGTCACCGGGATGCCCTTCTCCCCGGCGTACACATAGTCCACCACGTTATAGCCTGTGGCCAGCAGGCTGATGAATTTCATGTTGGGACAGGCGTCGATCACCGCCTTGGAGATGGGGGTTTTGTTGGTAAAGACCACCTCCGCGTCCCCGATGCGGGAGATGATCTCCCCCTCGTCGGTGAGGGAAGTGCGGTCATAGACCGTCAGGTCGCCCAGCTTGCCCAGCTCGTCCCAGCTCAGGTCGCCGGGGTTCTCGGTGTATCCGTCCAAAACTACGATTTTCATGGGGGTTCCTCCTTCGTGTCTTTTATCTTGCCGCTGTCCCGTCAGGGACCCATGGTTTGTCTCCATTGTAAACATTCTATATTTGGTCTTTATCTAAAAAATTAAAATTATTTCTGTGAAAAATCTAAAGCCTGATCCGGTATGGTATCATTATACCGATATCCGGTTCTCTCTGCATGGGGCCGGGATTCCAATTTTCAGGGGGCGAATATCATGTCCATCCATACAGACGCGCAAACCATCATCCAGGAGGCCCTGACGGCCTGCCTGCCCGACCAGGCGGTGCGCCGGGCCCTGGAGGGCCGGACCTTCGGCGCGGGCCGCGTCTTTCTTGTGGCTGTAGGCAAGGCGGCCTGGCAGATGGCCCACTGCGCCGCCCGGCTGCTGGGGGACCGGCTGGAGGCCGGGGTGGTGGTGACCAAGCACGGCCACAGCCGGGGGGAGATCCCCCGGTGCGCTGTCTATGAGGGGGGGCACCCGGTCCCCGATGAGGACTCCTTCCGGGGCACCCGGGCGGCTATGGAGCTGGTGGAGAATCTGACGGCGGAGGACACGGTGGTGTTCCTGGTGTCCGGCGGGGGCTCCGCCCTGTTTGAGTGCCCCCTCATCCCGGCGGAGGAGCTCTCCCATCTGACCCAGGCTATGCTGGCCTGCGGGGCGGACATTGTGGAGATGAACACCGTCCGCAAGCGGCTGTCCGCCGTGAAAGGGGGGAGGTTCGCCCAGCTGTGCGCCCCGGCCCGGGTGTTCTCCATCGTTCTGTCCGACATTCTGGGGGACCCCCTGGACATGATCGCCTCCGGCCCCGCCTACCCGGACCAGTCCACCTGCGCCCAGGCCCAGGCGGTGGCGGAGAAGTACCAGCTCCCCCTGTCGCCCCAGGCCTGGGCCCTCCTCCAAGAGGAGACCCCCAAGGCGCTGGACAACGTGGAGACGGTGATCACCGGCAGCGTCCGGGAGCTGTGCGCCGCCGCCGGAGCGGCCTGCCGACGGCTGGGCTATGAGCCGGTCCTGCTCACCGACCAGCTGTGCTGTCAGGCCAAGGAGGCGGGCTCCTTCCTGGCCTCCATCGCCAGGACCCACCAGGACACTCAGAAGTCTCTGGCCTTTCTGGCCGGGGGCGAGACGGTGGTCCTCCTCACCGGCCAGGGGAAAGGGGGCCGCAACCAGGAGCTGGCCCTCTCCGCCGCCCAGGGGATCGCGGGACTGGCGGACACCCTGATCTTCTCCCTGGGCTCCGACGGCACCGACGGCCCCACCGATGCGGCGGGGGGACTGGTGGACGGAGCCACCAAGGACCGCCTGGAGGCGGAGGGCCTCGCTATCCACCAGGTTCTGGCGGAGAACGACGCCTACCACGCTCTGGACCGGGTGGACGGCCTCATCCGCACCGGCCCCACCGGCACCAACGTAAACGACGTGGCGGTGGCGCTTATCAAACGATAAGACAAAGCGGGAGGAACTTACGTTCCTCCCGCTCAGGCTGTCGAAAAAGTCCAAAGACTTTTCCGACAGCCTGCAAAAATGCCGATACTTTCCCGCCGCTGCGCGGCGGGAAAGTCCTCGCTGCGCTCGCTGAACGCCTTGCCAAGCAAGGCATTCAGGGCATTCGATCCCATTCGAGGCGGGCTGCCGCCCCCTCGAGCTCCCCCGCCCCAACTTGAGCGGATTCATCTCAACAGAGGTTTTTTGATAAGCTGAGCGGGAGGAACTCACGTTCCTCCCGCTTTTGCATGTTGTATAAACGTTATTTCTGCCCCGGGGCGTAGGCCACCACCGTCCGGCGGTTGGGCTCCACGCCGGTGGAGTAGGTGGTCACGTTGGGGTAGTCCTGGAGCGGTACTTGACCACCTTGCCGGCCATCTTCACCGCCAGGCGCTGGAGGGACTCCTCCCGCTTGGCCCGGTAGCCCTCGGCGTCGATGTGGATGCGCACCCGCTTGGACTGGCCGTGGTTCACCGCATAGTTGGTGAGCTGCTGGATGGCGTCCAGCGTCTCCCCCCGGCGGCCGATGATGGCGCCCAGGCCGCGGCCCTGGAGAATCACCTTATAGCCGTTCTCGCTCACATAGATGTCGGGGACCGCCTCCACCTGGAGGTGCTCCATGAGGCCGGCCAGAAACTCCCGGATGCGGACGGCCTTGGGGTCGTCGGCGGGGGCCGGCTCCAGAGGCTGGCCGTCCATCCCCTTGGGGGCGTTGGTCTCCTCCCGGCCGATGAGCACCTCATCCCCGGGCTGCAGGCGGTTGGCGTCCTCCTTGGGGGCGGGCTCCGCCTTTTTCTCCGCCTGGGGGGCGGGGGAGACGGGCTCCGCCTTCTTCTCCGGGACGGGCTCCGCCTTGGGGGCGGCGGGCTCCGGGGCCTTCTCCGGGGCGAGGGAGGAGGGCTCCTCATCCTCGCCGGGGACCTCGTAGCTCACCCGGACCTTGGCGGGGTTGCCGCCGAAGCCCAGGAAGCCGGACTTGGCCCGCTCGATAACCTCCACGGATACGTCGTCCCGGTCCAGGCCCAGCTGGAACAGGGCGGCGGCAATGGCGTCTTCCTCAGAACGTCCGGTGGTCTCGATCCACTTTCTCATATCAGACACCTTCCTTCTTGTCGTCCTCGTCCTCGGGGATTTCCACTTCCACCTGCTCCACTTCCACTTCGACCTCTTCGGTCTCCACGGGAGCGGCCTCGGGGGCGGCGGTCTCCGCCTCAGCGGGAGCGGGGATCTCAGGGGCGGCCTCAGCCTCCTGAACGGGGGTCTCCTGGACCTGGGTCAGCTGGGGCTGCTCCTCCTGGGAAATGGGCTTGGTCTCTTTCTCGGGGGCGGGGGAGGTCTTTTCGGCCTCCTTCTTGTCCTTTCTGCCCTTCTTGTTCTTCTGCGCGGCCTGGGCCTCCGCCTGGGCCTTCATCATCTCGCTGGGGTCCCGGTAGGGCTGCACGCCGCCGAAGCGGTTGGGGTCGTAGGCGCGGCCCCGGGCATAGGCCCGGATGCCGATGCGGCTGTCATCCTTGTTGATGCCGGGCTCGGTGGGCTCGGCCTTCTTGGGCTTCTTCTTGCCCCGGTTCTTCTTCTCCTCCTCCAGGCGGCGCTGGCGCTCCAGACGGGCCTCCTCTTTGCGGCGCTTCTCGTCCTCTTTCTCCTGGCGCTCCCGCTCGGCGGCCTCGGCACGGGCCTTCTCATAGTCCTTCTTCAGCAGGCGGCCGCAGATGAGCTCCTGGAAGATGGAGAAGATATACTGGGCGATCCAGTAGATGGACAGGCCGGCGGGGACGGTGAAGCCGATCCACAGGGACATGATGGGCATAAAGATCATCATGGTGCGGTTGGTCTTGGCCATCTGTTCGTTCTGCTCGCCGCCCCGGTTCATCTGGTTGGTCTTCATGCTCACATACATGGACAGGAGCGAAGTGCCCACCGACACCAGGGGCAGCAGGAACAGGCCGATGTTGCCCCAGACCAGGCCGCCCTCCGCGCTCCAGAAGTTCAGCTGGGGAATGTTGGCCAGATTGATGCCCAGGAACTCCACGTTCATGGAGAACAGTCCGGCCCCGGCGTCGCCCAGGGCGGCCTTCACCTGCTCCATCATTGCGGGGTCGGCGATAGCCTTCAGCATGGCGATCTGGGGATAGGTGCCGGAGTTGGCCACGCCGGTGATCTGGGCCACCGTGTTGATCATGTCCGCGGGCACGTTCATCAGATAAGTCAGGGGCTCCCGGATGATGCCGTACAGCACCATCAGGAAGATGATGGGGATGAAGGACCACAGGCACCCGCTCATGGGGTTGACCTTCTCCTTCTCATAGAGCTTCTGGATCTCCAGGTTATAGCGCTCCCGGTCCTTGCCGTACTGCTTCTGCAGCTGCTGCATTTTACTGGAGAGCAGGTTCATCTGGATCATGCTCTTCTTGCCCTTCAGGTTGAAGGGGAAGAGCACCAGCTTGATGACCAGGGCGAATAAAATCAGGGCGATGCCGTAGTTCTGGGAAAAATCATAAAACAGCATCAACAGCCATGCAAATGGCGTCAGAATAATACCCACAACGGTACCTCCACATTGTAAATTGAATCCGGCCGGGTCCTACGGCACGGGGTCGTACTTGATGGACTTCTGCCGGTGGAAGGGGTTGCACCGCAGAATGCGGCGCACGGCCAGAAGGCCGCCCTTCAGGGCGCCGTACTTCTCCACCGCCTCCAGGGCGTAGGCCGAGCAGGTGGGGATGAAGCGGCAGCAGGGGGGACGGGCGGGAGAGATCTCCCGCTGGTAGAACCGGATCATCCAGATCAGCAGTGCTTTCACGGCCGCGCCTCCCGGGGCGGGCAGATCCCCAGCTTGCGCATGAGCTGGAGAAAACTGCGCTCCAGCTCCGGGTACCGGCCGTAGATCACCCGGGCGCGGGCCACCACCACCACGTCGTAGCCCGGCAGAAGCCGGTGCTCGTTGGTGCGGTAGAGCTCCCGAATGCGGCGGCGGGCCCGGTTGCGCTTGACGGCGTTGCCCAGCTTCACCCCCGTGGTGATGCCCAGACGGCTCACCGGCCGGTTGGTCTTCCGGCAGTAGACGGCGAAGTAGGGGGACACGGCGCTCTTGCCCTTGCTGTACAGCCGGCGGAACTCATGATTTTGTTTTAGGCGCGATAGTATGCTTCATGAAGGGTTCCTCCGGATGGTTTTGGAGATATTGAGTATTCGGACACAATAAAATCAGACGCGGGGGATTTTGCCGCTTGCGGGCGGCGAGTTCCTTTGCCCATGGCGGCAAAGAAACCAAAATGCCACCGGGAACGGCACATCCTGAGACAATCTTTCATTTCCGTAGGGGCGGCACACTGGGCCGCCCGCCGGGGGGCAGGCTAAGAAGTCACCCTCATCTGTCACGGCTCCGCCGTGCCTTCCTACCCCTTTTGGCCTTCGGCCATTTCCCCCTGACAGGGGGAATCGGCCTTTCCCCTTGCAGGGGGAAGGCCTTCGGGCGGGTCTTGGACCCGCCCCTACGGCGGATATGGGAGCGACCGCGTTATTCTCGTAGGGGCCGGTCCCAGACCGGCCCGCGGGCGCACACTGTGCGCCCCTACGACGGGAAACGGACCACCCACCAGGATCGTTCCCCTCATCCGTCTGGCCTACGGCCAGCCACCTTCCCCTAAAGGGGAAGGCTACGGGCGACCGCAAGGGTCGCCCCTACGGTGAAAACGCACCGAGAGCGTTGGCTGAGAAAACTCAGGCGCCGCTGTGGAACCGCACCAGGCCCTAATTTTTGCAAACCCAGGGCCCAGTGGCCCGGAAGGAATCGCGGAACGCCACTCAGATTTTGCGCGCTGGAAGGATTTTACCCACTTCAAGGGGTAACCCCCGTAACGGGGTCCGGGGCCGACTCCCCCTGTCAGGGGGAGATGTCGCGTAGCGACAGAGGGGGTAGGGTGGCGGTCCTATGGACCTAGGCGAAGCACAGCGGAGCCGTAGTCCATCGGCCGCGTCCCCGGCGATCCTTTGGTTACTTTCCCATCGCTGGGAAAGTAACCCGCCCCGCAGGGCGGAACTCTCCCGCCGCCCTCAGGCGGCGAAACTTCCTGCGGAAAACCACCGAAGCGGCGCGTCCAGGAGGCCGCGCCCTACAAAGCAGAACAAAAATCCCCTGCCCACAGGGCAGAAAAACCTCCGTATGCACCGCAGGGGCGGGGGAAACATTCCCACGCCCCTATTTACGCGTCTGTTTGATTTGTGTCCTTTTGCCGTATCTCCATCGGAT
>CASFKT010000057.1 GCA_949295195.1 uncultured bacterium
GGGGCGTCCAGGCGGTACTCCTCCTGGATGTGCCGGTTGGCACGGCGGGCCAGTGTGACAACGACGGAGATCATGACGATGATGCCGATGAGGCCGCCGATGGCGGCGCTGACGTTCAGCAGGGCGGGAGCGGTGATCAGCGTACCGATGGTGTACACCAGATAGGCCACGGTGTAGCCGGTGCACAGTTGCAGCCCGATGCCGCCCAGCACCCACTTGGTGCTCTTCATCTCCGAGTTCATGGCCCCGATGGCGGCGAAACAGGGGGGCGTGTACAGGTTGAACATCAGATAAGCCAGAGCGGCCACCGGAGTAATGGCGATGTAGGCGGCCACATCCGCGCCGGCGCCCTCCACCATAGCCAGCTCATCCACGTTGATGAAGTTCTCCAGGCCCACAAAGCACACGGCCAGTGTGCCCACTACGTTCTCCTTGGCGATAAAGCCGGTGACGGCGGCGGCGGCCAGCTGCCAGCTGAGCACGCCCACGATGGGCACCAGCAGGACGGCGAAGGGGGCGGCGATGGAGGCCAGGATGGAGGAGTCGGCCGTCTCAGCCACCTGGAAGCTCCAGTCGAAGGTCTGCATGATCTGCACCACGGTGTTGCACAGCAGAATGATGGTGGCGGCCTTCACGATATAGGCCCAGCCCCGGCTGCACATGGACTTGAAGGCGAACCACAGGGAGGGGAGCTTGTACTCGGGCAGCTCGATGATGAAGAAGGACTTGCGCACCTTGTAGCCGGTGACCACGTTTACCAGCAGAGCACCCAGGAAGATCAGGACGATGCCGGTGACATACATCAGGAAGCTGACCCAGCCTGCGTTGTCGAAGAACGCGCCGGCAATCAGGGTGATGACGGGAATCTTGGCGCCGCAGGGCATGAAGGTGGTCAGCATGGCAGTGGCCCGGCGCTCCCGCTCATTGCGGATGGTGCGGCAGGCCATGACGCCGGGGATGCCGCAGCCGATGCCGATGACAAAGGGGATCACCGACTTGCCGGACAGACCCACCTTTTTAAAGATGGGGTCCAGCACCACAGCCACACGGGACATGTAGCCGCAGTCCTCCAGCAGGGCGATGAGGAAGTACATGACCATGACCAGGGGCAGGAAGCCCACCACGGCGCCCACGCCGCCGATGATACCGTCTACCAGCAGGGCGGACAGCAGCGGGTTGGCGTCGGCCACCAGCTCGCCCACCCAGCCCTGGAAATTCTCGATCTGAGCCACCAAAGCGTCTGCAATGTAGGGGCCCACCCACACCTGGGAGATCTGGAACACCAGGAACATGACCACGGCGAAGATGGGGATGCCCAGCCAGGGCTTGGTGAGAACGGCGTCGATGGAGTCGCCGCTGTTCTTGTCCTTGGTGAACACCTTCCGCTTTTCCACCTGGGCCACAATCCCGTTGACGAAATCAAAGCGCTTCCGGTCGGCGGCCTCCACCACCTTCTTGTCCGTCAGGTCGATGTCACCCTCCCGGTAGGGGGCCTCCTGCACCCGGCCGGCCTGGACCGCTGCGGCCTCTACCACGGCTTTCAGCCCCTCGTTGGAGGTGGAGACCGTCTGGATCACCGGGCAGCCCAGCTTGGCGGACAGGGCCTCCACGTCGATTTTAGTCTCTTTCTTCTCGTTGATGTCGCTCTTGTTCAGGGCCACCACCACGGGGATGCCCAGCTCCAGCAGCTGAGTGGTGAAAAACAGGCTTCGGCTCAGATTGGTGGCATCCACGATGTTGATGATCACATCCGGGTGTTCCTTCTTCACATAGGAGCTGGTGATGCTCTCCTCGCTGGTGAAGGGGGACATGGAGTAGGCGCCGGGCAGGTCCACGGCGATGAGCTGCTCCTCACCGCCATAGTAGGCCTTCTTGATGGGGTGTTCCTTCTTCTCCACCGTGACGCCCGCCCAGTTGCCGACCCGTTCATTCCGGCCGGTGAGGGCGTTGTACATGGTGGTCTTACCGGAGTTCGGATTGCCGGTCAGAGCAATTCTCATGTAAGATTCCTCCCTTGATGGATGTTTTGCTTGTTTGACTCCCTCTCGGATGCACTCATCCGATTTCGATAAATTAGCTCTTGCTAACTGATGTGCCGGGAAAAGGGCAGCGCGAAGCTGCCCTGCTGCTTAGATGATGATCGCGTCGGCCAGTTGCTGGTCAAAGTTGTACCTCGCGTCCTTGATGGCGACAATACAGCCTCCCTTAATGTGAGAAATCACCGTGATTTTCTCACCGCTGTAGCAGCCCAGAGAGAACAAAAAAGCGTTCATCTCCTCATCGTCGGTGTCGATTTGGCGGATGACGTATTCCTGACCCTCTACTGCATCTGTTAACTTCATGCCTGATACCACCGTTCACGATTTGATCAAGCCAAGCGACCGGCATTTTGATTACCAAGTGCTAACTTGTCGGCGAAAAGAAAATTAGCTTTCGCTAACTTCATAGAAGATTATACGTCCTGCCCTGTGGTTTGTCAACCCTAATTTCAATCTTTTTACACATCGCACCGTCTGGGAAGAACGGACAAGCGCAGTGGGGCGGCTGGCCAGCGGGGTTTCAGCGGCCGACCGGCAGCCGCCCTTGACTTTTTTGCTGCTTTTGTGTACTATACGAAATGGACGGAAGCCGCCGCGCAGGCGTGGACCTGTCAGCGCCCCGTGTTCAAACGAAATATGCGCCTGTGATGGAATTGGTAGACATGCGAGATTTAGGTTCTCGTGCAGCGATGCGTGTGGGTTCGAGTCCCTTCAGGCGCACCACAAAAAAGGACACGACTTACGTCGTGTCCTTTTTTGTGGACTCCGCGGGCTAAAGGCCCGCTCCGCCCTTCGGGATTTCAATGCTCGGGGCGGCAGAGCCGCACTTGCGCCGCGGCCCAAAAGGGCCGTTTGGCTGTTCTTCTGCAGCGGTTCCGTCCATCCAAAATATCGATTTTAACCGCCCCTTCCATGACGAGTGTTCTTATAGCATTTGAAAAGCTATAAGAATACTCGTCTTTTTCTTTTGTTTTCATCCGGCGATGGTGGATGGGGCGTAGTTAACGACTACGCCCTTTCTTGTGTTTACGGACACCTCCGGGGCGGGCAGCGGGATGAGGTCGGGAATCTCGATGACCCCTACGCAGTTGTTGTAGTGGATACGGAGCCGATGCTCCCACACCCCGTCTATCTTCTCGATGAGTTCGTTCAGCATCCGGGGCGTCAGTTTGCGGGCTCGGGTGTATTTGCGGACCAGGGAGATGAATAGTCATACCCCCTCTCTTTGTCCCATACAATGGTAAAAAACAAAGGAGTGGGGATTATGGCGTACGACGACAGCCGCCTGCCGGCGGAGGCGGCCCACCACATTCTGCTGGAGGGGCGGGAGCAGCTCACCGTCTCCGGCGTGGAGGAGGTGGAGAGCTTTGATGAAAACACCATCGTCATGTCCACGGTGAAGGGGACGCTGGTGGTCCGGGGCGAGGACCTGCACATCGAGAAGCTCTCCCTGGACGGGGGCGACATGAAGGTGGAGGGCAGCGTGGACTCCCTCACCTATGAGGACGACCGCCGCGGGAGGGGCGGGCTGCTCTCCCGCCTGCTGGGGGGATGACGGTAGATGTGGCCGCCCAGGGGGCGGCTCTGGTCCAGGCGGTGCTGCTGGGGCTGGGGGCCGGGGCGCTGTACGACCTGTTCCGCATCCTGCGGGTCCGGGTGCGGCTCCCCCTGCTGGGCCCGGCGCTGGACCTGCTGTTCTGGCTGACGCTCACTGTAACGCTGTTCCTCTGGTCCCAGTGGGCCTGGGGCGGGCCGGTGCGCCTGTACGGGGCGGCGTTTCTGTTCCTGGGCGGGGTGGTCTATTTTTGGCTTCTGAGCCGCTGGCTGCTCTGGCTGGGGTACCGGCTGGCCGACCTGATTACAGCAATTCTTAAGATTCTGGCCCTTCCGTTGTTTGCACTAAATCACATCCAGAAAAAAATCAAAAAACTTGCAAAAAATATCTTCCTTTTCGCGGGAAAATGGTATAGAATAAATCAGATAACTCAGGAAATGGAGTCCACGGCCCGCCGGAGGGCGGCCCGGGAGAGGGGAGGATCGTCACATGCGTCTGAAACGTGCGGGACTGCTGACCAAGCTGGTCATCGTGGTGCTTCTGGTGTATCTGGCCACCTCCCTGCTGGATCTGCGGGGGCAGATTCAGTCCGTTCAGGAGGAGCGGGACACGCTGGAACAGCAGGTGGAGGAACAGCGGCTGGCCAACCAGCAGCTGGAAGACGCCATCGAAAACAGCGACGACCCTGAAACTCTGGAGCGGGTGGCCCGGGAAAAGGGCTACGTCAAAGAGGGCGAGACCCTGTACATCGACGTGGCCGGCTGACGGCTCCGCCGGGGCTGCGGGGCCCCGGTCCGCGCCTGTGCACGGCGCGGCTTGAGGGGGAAATTTACAAGGAGGATATTTCAGTCAGTGATGGAGTTTGGTGTTGGGTCCATTTTGGACGGTAAGGTAACGGGAATCACAAAGTTTGGCGCCTTCGTGGCCCTTCCGGAGGGACGCTCCGGTCTGGTCCATATCTCGGAGATCGCCTACACCTATGTCAACGAGGTGTCCGATTACCTGAAGGAGGGACAGGAGGTCAAGGTGAAGGTCATCGGCATTGACCAGGCCAACCGGATCAACCTGTCCATTAAGAAGGTGAGCGATCCCCCTCCCCGCCCCGCGGGCGGACAGGGCGGACGTCCCGCTCGTACAGGAGGAGCTCCCCGTTCCGGCGGAGCGCCCCGCTCCGGAGGCTTTGCGCCCCGGCCCGCACCCAAGGAACCCACTGACTTTGAGGACCGGCTGCGCCAGTTTATGCAGGCCTCGGACAGCAAGCTCTCCGAGCTGCGCTATCTGGAGAAGAAGGGCGGAAACCGCCGGGGCGGCCGCCGGTAAGCCGGATCGCATTGGAAAACGAAGCGGCCGCCGGTCATCCTGCGGCCGCTTTTCCGTATACGGATAGTTTCAGTCAGCCGGGGCGTCCCTCCCCATAGGAAAAGGGACGCCCCAAGGACGTCCCCCATGCGTATTGGTTGAGCTGCCCAGAAAGAATACCATAAAATTCCAAACTCGTCAACGGGAGGCCTGTCGAATGTCCGCCGCCTTCCGGGAAAGGAACACGCTATGCTGATTATCAACGGCACCGTCCACACCATGGAGGGCCTCACCATCCCCGGGGGCTATGTGGACATCCGGGGGGACAAGATCGCCGGGACCGGCCCCATGGAGGAGTGCCCCAAGAGCTGGGAGGGGGAGGTCTTTGATGCCCAGGGGGGGCACATCCAACCCGGCTTCGTGGACGCCCACTGCCACCTGGGGATGTTCGGGGACTCCACCGGCATCGAGGGGGACGACGGCAATGAGGCCACCGACCCCTGCACCCCCCACCTGCGGGCGGTGGACGCCGTCAACCCCATGGACCGGGGCTTTCAGGAGGCCCGGGAGGCGGGGGTGACCACCGTCCTCACCGGCCCGGGGAGCGCCAACCCCATCAGCGGCCAGTTCGCCGCCCTGAAGACCAACGGCCGCTGGGTGGACGCCATGGTGCTCAAGGCCCCGGCGGCCATGAAGCTGGCCCTGGGGGAGAACCCCAAGCTCACCTACCACGAGCGGCACGAGACCCCCACCACCCGCATGGCCACCGCCGCCATCATCCGGGAGAACCTGGCCAAGGCGGTGGAGTACCGGGAGAAGCTGGAGCGGGCACAGCAGGACGAGGAGGAGGACAAGCCCGACTACGATGCCAAGCTGGAGGCCCTTCTGTCGGTGATCCGGGGGGAGCTGCCGGTCCACATCCACGCCCACCGGGCGGACGACATGGCCACCGGTATCCGCATCTGCAAGGAGTTCGGTCTGAAGTACGTGTTGGTCCACGGCACCGAGGGCCATCTGATCCCCGACCTGCTGGCCCAGGAGGGGGCGGGGGTCATCACCGGGCCCTGCCTCACCGACCGCTCCAAGCCGGAGCTGATGCACCAGTCCCTGGAGACCCCCGCCATCCTCCAGCGCTTCGGGGTAAAGGTGGCCATCTGCACCGACCACCCGGAGACCCCCATTCAGTACCTGCCCCTGTGCGCCGCCATGGCCATCCGGGGGGGCATGGACCCGGAGAGCGCCCTGGCCTGCGTCACCATCCGGGCCGCCGAGCTGGCGGGGGTGGCCGACCGGGTGGGCTCCCTGGCCCCGGGAAAAGACGCGGATGTAACTGTCACCAGCGCCCATCCCCTCAACTGGCTCAGCCGGATGCGGCTGGTGGTGATGGACGGAAAGGTGGTCCATGGGCGGCTGTAAACAGCTTCCAAGCCTGCCGTTTTGCCCCTTCATAAAACTTTCACAAAAAACAGTGGAAATTTTTCGCTCCTGTGGTATAATAAAACCATCGGAGGGGAGAACCCTCCCTCACCGGAGGAGTTTCCCTCCCACTCAAGCCCCCTCGGGGGTGAAAGGAGCGGACAAGTATGAAGTTTGTGTTTACAGACAAAAAGGTGAACGTGCCCAACTACATCCACAACTATGCGGAAAAGAAAGTGGGCAAGTTAGACCGTTTCTTTAAGGAGGATGCCACCGCCTCACTGACGTTCAGCGTGGAGAAGGACCGCAACCGGGTGGAGGTCACCATCCGGTCCAGCGGCACCATCTTCCGTGTGTCGGAAAGCACCTCTGATATGCACGCCTCCATCGACGCCGCCGTGGCCTCTCTGGAGCGGCAGATCCGTAAGAACAAAACCCGTCTGGAGAAGCGGCTGCGCACCGGCGCCTTTGAGCGCTCGGTGGACGCCTCCACGGAGATCTCCTCCTTTGTCCCCGATGAGCCGGAGGAGGGGGAGTACCACGTGGTCCGGACCAAGACCTTCCCCATCAAGCCCATGACCCAGGACGAGGCCATTCTGCAGATGAATCTGCTGGGCCACAGCTTCTTCGCCTTCAAGAACGAGGACGCCGGCGGGGCCTTCGCGGTGGTCTACCGCCGCAATGACGGGGACTACGGCATCATTGAGGATGAGACCTAATTGTTCCAAAAATCGCGGGGCGGCCAACCGGCCGCCCCGTTTTTTTGCTCTGCGAGACATTACGGCTCTGCCGTCTGCTCCGTCTCTCCCCTGCGCCAGCGTTTCAGGGTGGGAAGAAAGGCCAGCAGCCCCGCCCGGGCCTCCGCCTCGTCCAGGTCCAGGCCGTTGGCTTGGTTCCACTCCGCTAAAAACTGCAGGTTGTGCTCCGCCATCTCCTCCATGGTCACATTCTGGAGGAACTGCCCCTGCTGATAGCAGTATACGCAGTATGTCTCCGACCGGCTGCCGTCCCCCTCGGTCCCCCGCTCCTCATCCCGGGTCATGGCCATGCCGCAGCTTTGACAATATCCGGCGGGATAGCCCAGCAGCCGGTCCACCGACACCTGGAATACCCTTGCGATCTCCTTCAGGGTGTCGGTGCTGGGGACGGTCTCGCCGGTCTCCCAGCGGGAGACCGCCTGCCGGGTGACCCGGAGTTTTTGGGCAAACTCCTCCTGGGACAGCCCCAGGTCCCGGCGCAGCTCCAACAGCGCATCCCTTGTCTCCATCCAATCGCCTCCTTTTTTGCCCAGTATAGCAGACCGCCTTTGGATGCACAAGCAACGGGCGGTTGCGGAATTCTTACCACTCTGTTCGATTTTGGAAAGACTCTGGAAAGATTGTTTGGGTACAATGGGGGCATCAGAAAGGAGTGCATCCCCATGACGGTTTTGGAAACCAAGGATCTGAAAAAATACTACGGCTCCGGCGACACCCAGGTGAAGGCCCTGGACGGAGTCGATCTGACGGTGGAGAACGGGGAGTTTGTGGCCATTGTGGGCACCTCGGGCTCGGGCAAGTCCACCCTGCTCCACATGCTGGGTGGCCTGGACCGGCCCACCGGCGGCTCTGTCCTGGTGGAGGGCCGGGACATCTTCGCCCTGAAGGACGAGGAGCTGACCATCTTCCGTAGAAGAAAAATCGGCTTTGTGTTCCAGTCCTACAACCTGGTCCCGGTGCTCAGCGTCTATGACAACATCGTCCTGCCCATTCAGCTGGACGGGGGCCGGGTGGACGGGGCGTATGTGAACCAGGTCATTGAGGCCCTGGGCCTGGAGCAGAAGCTCTCCCGCCTGCCCAACCAGCTCTCCGGCGGACAGCAGCAGCGGGTGGCCATCGCCCGGGCCCTGGCCACTAAGCCCGCCATTCTCCTGGCCGACGAGCCCACAGGCAACCTGGACTCCCGGACCAGCCAGGACGTCCTCTCCCTGATGAAGACCACCGGACAGAAATTTGCCCAGACCATGGTGATGATCACCCACAACGAGGAGATCGCCCAGCTCGCCGACCGCATCGTCCGCATTGAGGACGGCAGGATCGTCACGCGGTGAGGGGGTGCGCGCCATGAAGGTATCCAACGGCAAGTGTGTCCGCCGCCTGGCAAGAGCCTAAAAGCCAACCGGACCCGAAACCTCATTGCGGTGCTGGCCATCGCCCTGACGGCGGTGCTGTTCACCTCCCTCTTTACCATCGCCCTGTCCATCAACGAGGGCATCCAGCAGTCCAACTTCCGCCAGGTGGGGGGCTTTTCCCACGGCGGTTTCAAGTACCTGACGGAGGAGCAGTGCAACGAATTGAAGGATGATCCCCTCATCGACCAGTGGGGGGTGCGGCGCTTCCTGGGCATGCCCACAGAGGTGCCCTTCAACAAGACCCATGTGGAGGTGGGCTGGTCCGACGCAAACTACGCCCACTGGTCCTTCTGCGATCCGGTGGAGGGTTCCCTGCCCCAGGAGGGCACCGACCAGGCGGCCACCGACACCCAGGTGCTGGAGCTGCTGGGCATTGAGCCGGAGCCGGGGGCCCAGTTCACCCTCACCTTTGACGTGGACGGCCATGAGACCACCCAGACCTTCACCCTGTGCGGCTGGTGGGAGCGGGACGGGGCCGTCCAGGCCAGCCACATGCTCATTCCGGAGAGCCGGGTGGACGCCATCCTGGACGAGGTGGGGGTGGACCCCAACAACCCCACCGACGGCATGACGGGCACCTGGAACCTGGACGTGATGCTGAAAAGCGGCTCCCGGCACATTGAACAGGATTTGAATCAGATCCTGGCCAACCACGGCTATCAGAGCGAGACGCCGGGAGAGAACTACATCGACACCGGAATCAACTGGGGCTACACCGGGGCCCAGATGTCCGACAGCATGGACCCGGCCACGGCTGCGGTCATCGCGGGGATGCTCCTGCTCATCCTCCTCACCGGCTATTTGATCATCTATAA
>CASFKT010000058.1 GCA_949295195.1 uncultured bacterium
GTCCTCCGTGTCAAATGTGTAAACCAAACCTGCATCATACCGCGTAATGTTCACAGAGAGTGGGAGCCCAATCTCATTTGTATATCTGACTTCGTCACAATATCCACTCTCAGGCGACCAGCCGCCTTCCACCTTATACCCCTCCGGCACCCACTCCAGGGCGATGTTGTAGTGGTACTCCAGTCCATCCTCCGCCGCAGTTCCCTCCGCGGGGGGCGCGGCCGTCCCCCCGGCGTCCCCGCCGGCGCCCTCAAAGGTGATCTGGGTCCGGTCGTCCATCACCTTAATGACGGTGTTCAGGGTGGCCACCCGCACGTCCTCGCTGAGGGCGAAGGCAGCGGCGAACATGACCGCCCCCAGCATTGCCGCCACCAGGACTTTTGTGAGCCACCGGACGGCTGTCCGGCCGGTGGCGTGGAGCCGCCTTTGGACAAAGGCCCCGCGGATGACCGCCTCACAGCGCCGGTCCACCTCCGGCGGGAGCGCCCCCTCCGGGTCCCGGTTCAGCGCCTCGCTCAGGCGCAGGGCCTCCTCCCCCTCCGCCTCCGCCAGGGCGTCCATGAGCAGGGCGAAGCGGGCCTCCTCATAGTCCTCCCACAGCTGTTCACGGTTTTTCACGCTTCTCCGCCTCCTTTCCCATCAGCCGGAGCACCTTCCGCCTGGCCCGGGTCAGCTTCATGCGCACGCTGTCCGTCCGGCAGCCCAGCATCCGGCCCAGCTCCTCATTCTCATAGCCCAGGATGTACTTGCGCTCCAGCAGCATCCGGGTCTCCCAGTCCAGCTGGGGCCAGATCTCTCGCAGCTGCTGGACCTCCTCCCGGCAGAACACCGTCTCGTCCAGACTGTCCGTCCGGGGCGTCTCTCCCTGGGTCAGGTCCTCCAGGCCCACCACCCGCTCTCTCTCCCGCCCCTGGACCTTCAGCAGGTCGATGGCGGTGTTCCGCACCGTGGCGCGCACATATCCGGCCAGGGCGGGCCGCTTCAGCCGCCGCAGGACGGCCACCTTCTCGATGAGCTTTTTCAGGCTCTCCTGAACCACCTCCTCCTGGCTGTGGGGATCGGCCAGGTACTTTTGGGCGGTGTAGAACATCAGGCGGCTGAACTCCTGGTAGAGCCACAGGAGAAACTCCCGGTCGCTCCCATGGAAGGCGGCCTCCTGCTCATCCCAAGGCATGGTATCATCTCCTCGCTGTATACTTCTGCATATCAAAAGACGGCTCCGGGCGGAAAACGCAACGGGGGCCCATTTTAACATTTCAAAGGGGCAAGCCAGGCCGCGTCCCTGTATTACGCCCTATTATATCAGAGGCGGACCTCCTTCACAATTTCAGCGCGCCGCCGTCCCCAAGGGCGCGCTTTGGCAGCCCAAAAAACGGCCCGGCGCAGGCATCGCCTGCGCCGGGCACAGCTTGTCAAAAAATCTCTGTTAAAATGAATCCGCTCAAGTTGGGGCGGGGAGGTCGGGGATTCTATTACACCGTCACGATGGGGCCGCAGCAGCAGCAAAAATCGCTGTCGATGTTATGGGCGATGACGCGGGCCCGGAAGCTGCGGGGCTCGCACATGCACCGTGCGCCGCCGGTCCCGTTCAGATCCTCCGGCACCACGAATTTGATACACTTCACCAGCACGTCCCGGCAGGTGGGGAAATAGTGGGCCGGGATGGTGACCGTCTTCATCCCCCGGGCGTGCTCCTGGCCGTTCTCATCCACCTCGGTGAGGATCACGGCCAGCGCCACCCGCTTGCCGGGGCAGACCTGTTTCAGGGTCAGATCCAGCTGGAGGATGCGGCCCTGGGACTCCAGGAACACGTCGCCCAGATTCACCACCACCGAGTCCTGACAGCCGCGGACGGTCAGGTCCACCGGGACCGGACACTCCTCCGGCTGGACCACCACGTCGCACTCCACCGCCACGGTGGGCTCCGGGAAAGTCACCTGGTTTCCCTCGGTGTCCGTGTAGGAGATGGACTCGTTGACCAGCTTGACGCCGGGCGTGTTCCCCACATGGCGGACGAAAAATTCCAGGGTGGCGCTCTCCGAGGCGCTCACCCCCAGGGCGGGAATAGTCCAGCGCAGGGAGGTGTCGTCCAGCTGCATGGCGCTGCCCTGGCCCGGAGGGGTGATGCTGGTGATGACAAAGTCGGCGGTCACCACCTCATGGATCACGATGTTGGTGGCCCCCGTCTTGGAAATGTTGCGGCCAGGTCGGCGAATAACTGCTCCAGGTCGGCGGCGTCCGGCGTGACCGCCACATGGGCGGCGTCGGGGTCGGTGGCCCAGTCGTTGAGGGCGCTCACGTCCACCCCGTCCGACCCGATCAGGCCAATGCAGTAGATGGTGATGCCCTGAGCCCGGGCCGCGGCGGCCACAGGGGCCGGCAGGACGCCGGTGGTGGTGTTCCCGTCGGTAAATATGACGATGACCCTGGCGTTGCTGGAGCTGGGATCGAACAGGGCGGTCGCCTGTTCAAACGCCTCCGCGTGGTTGGTGCTTCCGCCGGCCGACAGGGCGTCCACCGCGCCCTTCAAATCGGCCACCGAGGTGATCAGCTGGGTGTCCTGTACGGCGGTGTCGGCGAAGCTGACAATGCCGATGCGGCTCCCCGCGCCGATCTCTCCCGCCGGCTGGCCGCCGGTGGACTCCGCGATGATATCAATAAAGGCCTTTGCCCCCGCCTTCATATTGGCCAGAGGGGGACCGGCCATACTTCCCGAGCGGTCCAGCACCGGGGCGATATCCACCGGATTCGACATAATATCCGGCGCGGCGGTGAGGGCCAGCGTGACCTTCAGCGTCTCCCCGCATGCAATCTGTCCGGTGCTGAGCACCTTGTTTGAGTTTGTAATACCCATTCGTATTACTTCCTTCTGGGGCAGGGCCCCAGATCAGTCTATTCCAGACCGCCGTCTCTCGACACAATACGCCGCCGCTCCCGCAGTTCTGCCGGAAATATTGAGCGGCCTCTCACTTCTCCGCTTCCCCATACCGGGCGAGGTAGAGATCTTTCGCAGTCTCCTCTGATCCTGTTTTCGCCGCAATCTCATAAAACGCCAGGGTGCGCCGGGAATGCTCCAATGCATTTTGCACAGCGGCCAGCTTCTCCTCCAGCCGGGCAATATGCATCTGGCAGATGGCAAGGCGCTCATCTAAGGTGACGTCCCCCTGCCTGACCAGGGACATGAAGTGCCGGATCTCCCGAATCGTCAGTCCAGATTCCTTGAAGCACTTGATGAGGTCGATGGCCTCCAGGTCCCGGTCTGAAAAGACCCGGTAGCCGGATTCCTTGCGCTGAAGGTCCGGCAGAAGCCCCTCTTTGTCGTAGTACCGGATGGTTGGAATGGACAGGCCGGTCATCTCTGAGACTTTTTTGATGGTGTAGTTCATACAGATCGCCCCTTTGGGTGCAGTATAGCGAAAAAAGGAGGGCTCCGTCAAGAAAAGGGGATTGACTCTCAAGTTTACTTTACCCTTATACTAACTCTGAAAGGGACCGCTCCGCGGCCGCCCCAGACAGAGCCCGGGTTTGCAAAGCCCATTGATGAAGCGAAGGCTATGGAGCTGATTGACTGCTGCATCACCCACGGGATCAACTACTTTGACACGGCGTATATCTACCACATGGGGCAGTCTGAGGTGTTTCTGGGGAAGGCGCTGAAGGGGTATCCTCGGGGCAGCTTTTATGTGGCCGACAAATTCAATGTGCAGGCGGAACCGGACTATAAAAAACAGTTTGCCCGGCAGCTGGAGCGGCTCCAGATGGACCGCATCGACTTCTATCTGCTCCACGGGGTAGCGGACAAGCTGATCTCCGACTATCTGGATCACGGCGCGCCGGAGTATTTCCGGGAGCAGAAGCGGCTGGGAAAGATCCGATATTTCGGATTCTCCTTCCACAGCTCTCCGGACGCCCTGGAGCAGATGCTTGCCCGCGGTCCATGGGACTTCGTGCAGATCCAGCTGAACTACTACGACTGGTTCCACGGGACTGCCCGGGCACTGTACGAGATTCTCCGGGGACATGACATCCCCATTATGGTGATGGAGCCGGTCCACGGCGGGATGCTGGCGGACCTGCCCGAGGCGGGGCGCAATCTCCTTCTGACCGCCAAGCCCGGCGCCACAGCAGCTTCGTGGGCCTTCTGGTTCCTGCGGACGCTGCCGGGGATTGCCGTGGTTCTAAGCGGGATGTCCTCTCTGGAGCAGGTAAAAGACAATGTCCAGACCTTCTCCCACGACAAGCCTCTGTCCGAACAGGAGATTACTCTAGTGCGGCAGGTGAACGATGTGATCCACGGTCTCTATGCGGTGCCCTGCACGGGCTGCCGCTACTGCTGCGCCGACTGCCCCCAGCAGCTGGACATCCCCTTCCTGCTCGCCGCTTTCAACGAGTACAAAACCGGGGGAGAAAAGGATCTGTCCTCCTGGCGTCTGGACCGGCTGGGCGCCCTGCCTGAGAACAAACGGCCCTCCGCCTGCATCGGCTGCGGCGCGTGTACCGCCCACTGTCCCCAGGGTCTGGAAGTACCCGCCTATATGAAGGAGATGGCGTCGTTTCTGTAACTATTAAAAATATGATGTTGTTCCTTGACTGAGAATAGCCTTCAAATCCTTCGCCACTGTAAACAAGAGGAAGGGCCCCCTTGAAAAAGGGGTGCCCTTCCAGCGGTTAAAACCACAGCGATTTCCATTTTGGAACATTGCTGCACTATAGATGAGAATTCCGCCCAAACCCAAATCGAAGCCAGCGCGGCGGCTTCCACCCCAGCTCTCCGGCTGGCGGCGCGCTTGCGCCGTACAAGCCTCCCCTTTGACAAAAACCTTAGAGCAGGGCGAATTCATTTTGCCCGAGCATTGAAATACCGCAGGGCAGAGTCGCCCTCCAGGCGGCGGAACCCAAAACAAAAGGACATCCTTTCGGATGTCCTTTTGTTTTGGTGGACCTAATCGGGATCGAACCGACGACCTTACGGATGCGAACCGTACGCTCTCCCAGCTGAGCTATAGGCCCATATGCTGCTTTTCCCGGCAAAAGCTTGCTTATGATATTATAGCAGGTTTTTTCAAAAAGTAAAGGGGAAATTTTCATTTCGGCCAGGGATTCAGCGAATCCCGCCCCTTTTGGGGCGGGATTTGCGTCTTTCCTGTGTCAGCGGCCGGATCAGACCAGCTGAACAATGGCCATCTCGGCGGCGTCGCCGCGGCGGGGGCCAATCTTCACCACGCGGGTGTAGCCGCCGTTGCGGTCGGCGTACTTGGGGCCGATCTCCTGGAACAGCTTCTTGGCCACATCCTCCTTGGTGATGTAGCCCAGAGCCTGCCGGTAGGCGGGCAGATCGTTCTTCTTGGCCAGGGTGATCATCTTCTCGGCCACAGGAGCCACTTCCTTGGCGCGGGTGACGGTGGTCTTGATCTGGCCGTTCTCCAGCAGGTAGGTAACCATGGCGCGGAGCATAGCCCGGCGCTGATCGCTGGTGCGGCCCAGCTTGCGATGCTTCATAGACATAACAAACACTCCTTCGACCTCGCGCTGCGAGATCACTCTTAAAAAATTCGTTCATTGGGCGCCAGGGCCCGGGACACCCGAAGGACCGCCTCGCGGCGGCACGGGAAGCGGAACGTTACATACCTTCCTCGCTGCCCCCGGCAGGGGAGGGGAGAGGGGACTCTCCTCAGAACCCCGCCTGTATCTCACGCAATATGCGCACTTAACTGTTGGAATCGTCACTGGCCAGGGACAGGCCCATCATAGCCAGCTTGTTGATGACCTCTTCCAGGGACTTGCGGCCCAGGTTGCGCACCTTCATCATCTCTTCCTCGGTCTTGGAGCACAGGTCCTCCACCGTGTTGATGTTGGCCCGCTTCAGGCAGTTGTAGGAGCGCACGGACAGGTCCATGTCGTCGATGGTCATCTCCATCACCTTGTCCCGCTGGGTCTCGGCCTTCTCCACCACGGTGGAGCGGCTGCCCATGGTCTCGCTCAGGTCGGTAAACAGGGTGAAGTGGTCGCACAGGATGCGGGCTCCCAGAGAGACCGCGTCCCGGGCGTCGATGGTCCCGTCGGTCCAGACCTCCAGGGTCAGCTTGTCATAGTCCGTGGCGTCGCCCACACGGGTGTTCTCCACGGTGTAGTTGACCTTGCGGACCGGGGTGTAGATGGAGTCCACGGGGATCAGACCGATGATGGTCTGGGCGGGCTTGTTCCGGTCGGCGGGGACATAGCCGCGGCCGTGGGACAGGGTCAGCTCCATGGACAAGGTGGCGTCCGCGCCCAGGGTGGCGATGTGCAACTCCGGGTTGAGGATCTCCACATCCGCGTCCGCCTTGATGTCGCCGGCGGTGACCTCGCACTCGCCGGAGGCCTCGATGTGGACGGTCTTGGTCTCCTCACAGTGGAGCTTGGCGATGATGCTCTTGATGTTGAGGACGATCTCGGTCACGTCCTCCTTCACGCCCGGGATGGTGGAAAACTCGTGCTGGACACCGGCGATCTTGATGGAGGTCACCGCGGTGCCCGGCAGAGAGGACAGCAGGATACGGCGCAGGGAGTTGCCCAGAGTGGTGCCGTAGCCGCGCTCCAGGGGCTCCACCACGTACTTGCCATAGGAGCTGTCGCCGGGATTCTCCACGCATTCAATGCGGGGCTTCTCGATTTCTACCATATGCTATGATACCCTCCTTTTCGCGACGGCGTATCCCGCCGTCTGATTCAGCTCACCAATATCTGAGGGTTGTCTAAGTCTAACTTCAACAGGGCGCACCCGCAGGGGAGACCCCTGCGGAGAAAAGACGCCCCTGGGCCTTCGGACAGGCCGAAGGCCCACAGGCTTGATTTCTTACTTAGAGTACAGCTCGACGATGAGGTGCTCTTCCACGGGGAAGTCGATGTCGTCCCGGACGGGGAGAGCAACGACCTTGCCCTGGAGGGTATTCTTGGCGCGCTCCAGCCACTTGGGGATGGTGACCATGGGGGCGTCCTCACCCACCAGGCCCTTGAACTTCACAGAGGCGCGGCTCTTCTCCCGGACCTCGATGACGTCTCCCACCTTCACCAGGTAGGAGGGGATGTCCACCCGCTGGCCGTTGACGGTGAAGTGGCCGTGGGTGGTCAGCTGGCGGGCCTCACGGCGGGTCTTGGCGAAGCCCAGGCGGTACACCACGTTGTCCAGGCGGCGCTCGATGAGAGTCAGCAGATTCTCACCGGTCTTGCCCTGCATCCGGTTGGCCTTCTCATAGTACATATGGAACTGCTTCTCCATGATGCCGTAGACAAACTTGACCTTCTGCTTCTCGGTCAGCTGCATGGCGTACTCGGACTGCTTTCTCCGCATCTGCCCCTTGGGGTTGCGGTTGGTTGTCTTCTTGTCATAGCCCATGACGGCGGGGGACAGGTTCAGCGCCTTGCACCGCTTGGCAATGGGCTGCATATTTCTAGCCATCTGTCAAAACCTCCTTCTTCCAGATCAGACGCGGCGGCGCTTGGGCGGCCGGCAGCCGTTGTGGGGGACGGGGGTCACGTCCTTGATCAGGGTGACCTCCAGGCCCACGGCCTGCAGGGCGCGGATGGCGGCCTCACGGCCGGCGCCGGGGCCCTTCACGTAGACCTCAACGGTCTTCAGGCCGTACTCCATGGCGGCCTTGGCGGCCGTCTCAGCGGCGGTCTGCGCGGCGAAGGGGGTGGACTTACGGGAACCGCGGAAGCCCAGGCCGCCGGAGGAGGCCCAGGACAGGGCGTTGCCCTGAAGATCGGTGACAGTCACCATGGTGTTGTTGAAGGAGGAGCGGATATGCACCTGGCCCTTCTCTACGTTCTTACGCTCGCGGCGCTTGCGCACCACTTTCTTACCCTTGGTATTCGCAGCCATGTGTTATCCCTCCTTACTTCTTCTTGTTGGCGACGGTACGCTTGGGACCCTTACGGGTACGGGCGTTGGTCTTGGTCCGCTGGCCGCGCACGGGCAGCCCCTTGCGGTGGCGGACGCCGCGGTAGCAGCCGATCTCGGTCAGGCGCTTGATGTCCATCGCCACATTGCGGCGCAGGTCGCCCTCCACGGTGTACTCGTGGCCAATGATCTCGCGCAGCTTGGTCTCGTCCTCCTCGGACAGGTCCTTCACGCGGGTGTCAGGGTTGATTCCGGCCTGGGCCAGGATCTTGTTGGCGCTGGTGCGCCCAATGCCGTAGATATAAGTGAGGCCGATCTCAATTCGCTTCTCTCTCGGCAGGTCAATACCGGCAATACGAGCCATTCTTTCTCTGCTTATGCTTGGGGTTTTCGCAAATAACCATGACTTTGCCCTTGCGCTTGATGACTTTGCACTTCTCGCACATGGGCTTCACGGACGGTCTGACTTTCATAGTTAAAACCTCCTGATGAATGCCTTAATGGCCCCTCCTCGTCGAAACAAGCTCCGTATCCTTCGCCCCCGCGCAAGCGCGAGGGCTCACTCACTCCGCTGTTTCTCCTCTCCAAATGCGACCCACTTCGTTGGGCTCGCATTTGGGGCGGCCTGCGGCCGCTGTCCCCGCAGGGGGACGGGAGTCTTGGCGGACCCCGGAAGGCAAGGCTTCCAGGGAAAGCCGGACGATTTGGTCGTTAATAGTTACTTAGAACGCCAGGTAATACGGCCTCGGGTGAGGTCGTAGGGTGACATCTGAACAGTCACCTTGTCGCCGGGCAGGATGCGGATAAAGTTCATCCGCAGCTTCCCGGAAATATGGGCCAGGATAATGTGGCCATTGCCAATGTCCACGTGGAACGTGGTATTGGGAAGGGACTCGGTGACGACTCCCTCCAGTTCGATCATATCATCTTTCGCCAAGCGTGATTCCCTCCTTGAAGGCGGCCAGCGCCCTTCTCAGTTCCCGGTCCGACACCGGTTCTCCTTGTTTCAGCTTCTGGATGGCGGGGTGGTCAAAGGGGCGGTCCGGCTGAGTAAGCGTCTCCACATGCCGTGGCTTTTTCGCCTTGGGATGGGCCGCTCTCCGGCGCTTCCCGTCGGCCAGCAGCAGCCGGCCGGTCTCTTTTTCCACACCCATGACGCAGAAGATGCCTTCCTTGTCCCGTCCGGCAGTTGCCCGGACGATTTGCCCTTTGTGATCAGACATAGGCTCCATCCTCGGTGACGGTGAGGATCTCAGGGCCGTCCTCAGTGATGAGGATGGTGTTTTCATAGTGGGCGGTGAGGGAGCCGTCCATGGACACGGTGGTCCACTTGTCGGCCAGTACCTTCACCTGCCAGTCGCCGGCGCACACCATGGGCTCCACGGCGATGGTCATGCCCGGCTGAAGCCGGGGACCGTGGCCGGCGGGCCCGAAGTTGCGCACCTCGGGGGCCTCGTGGAGATTGCGGCCCACGCCGTGGCCCACAAAATCCCGGACCACAGAGAAGCCGTTGGCCTCCACATACTCCTGGACCGCATGGCCGATGTCTGAGACACGGCAGCCGCTGCGGGCCATTTTAATGCCCTCCCAGAAGCTCTGCTGCGTGACCTGGATGAGCTTTTTGGCCTCATCGCTGATCTCGCCGCAGGCGTAGGTGGCGGCGCAGTCCCCGTGGAAGCCGTCAATATAGGCTCCCACGTCCACGCTGACGATGTCGCCCTCTTTCAGCTTCCGGGGGCCCGGGATGCCATGGATCACCACCTCGTTCACCGAGATGCAGGCAGATCCGGGAAATCCGGCGTAGCCCAGGAAGGAGGGCTTTCCGCCGCGGCTCTCGATAAAGCGCCGGACGGCGGTGTCGATCTCATGGGTGGTGACCCCGGGGGCCACCATGGAACCGGCCAGAGCGCGGGCCTGGGCGGTGAGCCGCCCGGCCTTGCGCATGGCCTCAATCTCCCGAGGAGATTTCATGGAAATCATTTCGATGCCCTTCAAGACTCCAACGCCTCCAGAATCACGGCCGTGGTGGCCTCAATGGTGGGCTGGTTGTCCACCGAGCGCAGGGTTCCCTTGCTCTGGTAGTAGTCCTTCAGGGGCTCGGTCTGCTCGTGGTAGACGCGCAGACGCTCCCGCACAGTCTCGGGCCTGTCGTCGGCCCGCTGGACCACCGGGGCCCCGCAGGCGTCGCACACGCCCTCCACCTTGGTGGGGCGGGCTTTCAAATGGTAAGAGGCGCCGCACTTGCTGCACACACGGCGGCCGCCCATGCGGTCCTCGATCTCCTGATCGCTGATCTCAATGGAGATCACCCGGTCGAAGGAGACCCCCGCCTGGGAGAGGGCCTCGGCCTGGCCGATGGTGCGGGGCACCCCGTCCAGGATGAAGCCGTTCTGGCAGTCCGGCTGTCCGATGCGCTCTTTCACCACGCGGATGATCACATCATCGGGGACCAGCTTGCCCGCGTCCATATAGCTCTTGGCCTCCAGACCCACAGGAGTTCCCTCCTGGATGGCGGCACGGAGCATGTTGCCGGTGGAGATCGTGGGGATTCCCAGCTTTGCGCTGAGGATCTCCGCTTGGGTGCCTTTTCCCGCGCCGGGGGCGCCCAGCAGGATCAACTTCATACCCATAACGCCTCTCTTCCTATTACTCCAGGAAGCCCTTGTAGTGCCGCATGAGCATCTGGGCCTCCATCTGCTTGACGGTCTCCAGGGCGACGCCCACCACGATGATGACAGATGTGCCGCCGATGGCCAGGGAGCTGTACCCGAACAGGTTGCCGGTGATAATGGGCGCGATGGCCACCACAGACAGGTAGAGAGCACCAAACATGGTGATCTTATTGAGCACCTTGGTGATAAAGTCGGCGGTGGGCTTGCCGGGACGGAAGCCGGGGATAAAGCCGCCGTTCTTCTTCAGGTTGTTAGCCACCTCCACGGGGTTGAACTGCATGCTGGCGTAGAAGTAGCTGAAGCCCACGATGAGCAGGAAATACAGAATGCTGTAGAAGGGATTCGCCGTATCGAACAGCATCATCAGAGTGCCGCCGAAGCCGCCGCTCTCCGTGGTCCACCCGGCGAAGGCGCCGATGGTGGCGGGGATCATGGCGATGGACTGGGCGAAGATGATGGGCATGACGCCGCCCATATTCACCTTGATGGGGATGTGGGTGGACTGGCCGCCGTACATCTTCCGTCCCACCACCCGCTTGGCGTACTGCACAGGCAGGCGGCGCTCGGAATTGGAGATAAATACGATCAGGACCACCAGAGCCAGCATGCCCACGACGATGACCGCGATCATCCAGGGGGCCAGGATGCTGTTCTCATAGGCCGCCCGCTCCACCTCGGTCATGGCCGCCAGCTGCTCCTCGGTACGGGGATTCAGGTAGGCCTGAATGCCGCTGATCATATCGCCGAGCATGTGGGGGAAGCGGGAGACGATACCGGCGAACAGCAGCACGGAGATGCCGTTGCCGATGCCGAACTCGGTGATCTGCTCGCCCAGCCACATGAGGAAGGCGGAGCCGGCAGTGAAGGACAGGATGATGACGATAGCCACCCACACGGCGGGCAGGCCCTCGGTCTCCACCAGGCCGTAGCTGTTGATCAGGCTGTAGTAACCAAAGCCCTGGATCAGGCCGATGGCCACGGTGGTGTACCGGGTGATGGAGGCGATCTTCTTCCGGCCCTCCTCGCCGCCCTCCTTGGCCAGCCGCTCCAGAGCGGGGATGGCCACGGTGAGCAGCTGGATGATGATGGAGCTGTTGATATAGGGCTGAATGCTCAGAGCGAACAGGGTCGCCATGGAGAAGGCGGAGCCGCTCATGGCGTTCATCAGGCCCAGAATGGTGCCGCTCTGGGCGCTCAGATAGGTCTCCAGGCCAGAGGTGTTGATATAAGGAACCGGAATGGCGGCGCCCAGGCGGAAGATGAGCAGCGCGAAGATGGTAAACAGGATCTTACGGCGCAGCTCCGGGATCTGCCAGGCGTCCCGGACGGTCTTGATCATATCAGACCACCTCCACCTTACCACCCGCAGCTTCGATTTTTTCCTTGGCGGAGGCGGAGAAGGCGGAAGCCTGGACGGTCAGCTTCTTGCTGATGGAGCCGTTGCCCAGGATCTTGACGCCGTACTGGCACTTGGACAGGATGCCCTTCTCCAGCAGAGCCTGAACGGTGACAGTCTCACCGTCGGCAAACTTGGCGTCCAGGGTGGAGACGTTCACCGCCTCCAGGGGCTTGGCAAAAATGTTGTGGAAACCGCGCTTGGGCAGGCGGCGGGCCAGAGGCATCTGGCCGCCCTCGAAGCCCACGCGGACGCCGCCGCCGGAGCGGGCCCACTGGCCCTTCTGGCCGCGGCCGGCGGTCTTACCGTTGCCGGAGCCGTTGCCGCGGCCCTTGCGGTAGGCCTTGGTGTTGGAACCGGCGGCGGGGGAGAGTTCATGCAGATTCATTGTCTCGCGCCTCCTCTTAGTTTTCCTCGGATACCTGGAGCAGGTAGCCGATCTGGGCGACCTTGCCCCGGGTGGCCGCGTTGTCGGGCTGCACGGTGGTGTCGCCGATCTTGTGAAGGCCCAGGGCCTCGGCGGTCGCCTTGTGCTTGGCGATGCGGCCGTTCAGGCTCTTGACCAGCTTGATGTTCAGATTAGCCATTGTGAGTGCCCTCCTTACTCCAAGATCTCTTCCACGCTCTTGCCGCGGATACGGGCGACCTCCTCGGGGCTTCTCAGGGACTTCAGGCCCTCAAAAGCGGCGGAGACCACGTTCTGCGGATTGTTGGAGCGCAGGCACTTGGTGTAGATGTCCTTGATTCCCACGGCCTCCAGCACGGCACGGACGGCGCCGCCGGCGATGACGCCGGTACCGGGGGCGGCGGGCTTCATCAGCACGCGGCCGGCCCCGAAGGAGCCGAGCACCTCGTGGGGGATGGTGGTGCCGGACAGGGACACGGTGATCATGTTCTTCTTGGCGTCCTCGATGCCCTTGCGGATAGCCTCGGGCACCTCGGCGGCCTTGCCGGTGCCGAAGCCCACGCGGCCCTTCTCATCGCCCACCACCATCAGAGCGGCGAACTTCATGACGCGGCCGCCCTTGACGGTCTTGGACACGCGGTTCAGAGAGACGAGCTTCTCCACGTACTCGCTGGGTTGTTTCTCAAATCTAGGCATTGTCGTTTCCTCCTCCCTTAGAACTGCAGGCCGCCCTCACGGGCGCCCTCGGCCAGAGCCTTGACACGGCCATGGTACACATAGCCGCCGCGGTCAAAGACCACGGTCTCAATGCCCTTCGCCTTGGCACGCTCGGCCACGGTGACGCCCACCTGCTTGGCGGCGTCGGTCTTAGTGCCTTCGCAGGAGAAATCCTTCTCCAGGGTGGAAGCGGAGACCAGGGTCTTGCCGCTCACATCGTCGATGATCTGGGCGTAGATGTTGGTCTCGCTGCGGAACACGTTCAGGCGGGGACGCTCGGGCGTGCCGGAGATTTTCGCACGCACACGCTTGTGGCGCTTAATGCGCTGAGAACGGGTATCGGGTCTGTTGATCATAGTGGCACACCTCCTTCTTACTTCTTGGCGCCGGTCTTACCAGCCTTGCGGCGGATGACCTCGTCGGTATACTTGATGCCCTTGCCCTTATAAGGCTCAGGCGGACGCTTCTCTCTCAGGCGGACGCTTCTCTCTCACTTCGGCGGCAAACTGGCCCACCTGCTGCTTGTCGCAGCCGTGAATGACGATCTTGTTGGGGCCGGGAACCTCAATGGTGATGCCGGGGATCTCCTCCATGGTGACCTGATGGGAAAAGCCCAGGTTCATGACCAGCTTGTTGCCCTCCTTGGCCACACGGTAGCCGACGCCGTTCACGTCCAGCTCCTTCTTATAGCCCTCGGTGACGCCCACCACCATGTTGTGGATCAGGGTCCGGGTCAGGCCGTGCAGAGCGCGGTTCTCCTTGGCGTCGTTGGGACGGGTGACGTGGATGACCTCACCCTCCTGCTCGATCTTCATGTTGGGGTGGAACTGACGGGTCAGGGTGCCCTTGGGGCCCTTCACAGTGACCACGTTCTCCGCCTCGATCTTAACCTCCACGCCGGCGGGGACGGCGATAGGAGCTCTACCAATTCTAGACATTCCTATAACCCTCCTTACCAGACAAATGCCAGGACTTCGCCGCCGACATGGGCCTGACGGGCCTTCTTGTCGGTCATGACGCCCTTGGACGTGGATACGATGGCGATGCCCAGGCCGCGCAGAACCTTGGGCAGCTCGTCCGCGCCGGCATACACGCGCAGGCCGGGCTTGGACACGCGGCGCAGACCGGAGATGACCTTCTCCTTGCCGGCGCCATACTTCAGGGTGATGCGGATAACGCCCTGAGTCCCGTCGTCGATCAGCTGGAAGTTCTTGATATAGCCTTCATCCAGCAGGATCTGCGCGATGGACTTCTTCATGTTGGACGCGGGGACGTCCACGGTGTCATGCTTGGCGTTGTTCGCGTTGCGGATGCGGGTGAGCATATCCGCAATGGGATCCGTGATATGCATGAGTCTTTACCTCCTATTCGATTACCGGCCGTTGGGTGAGCCGGTACAGACGGCAAGGTATCGCAGGGCAGGTAGACCCTTCGACCTATTGACCGCCTTCGTGCCTTTGGCACTATTTATCAAAACCGCCGTCCCGAGGCGGGTTTGACCAAAAGGAATGAAACAGCGCAAATCCCCGGCAGTCGCCCGGAGCCCTTCCGCGGCCCCTGCGATCCCGGGTTTCGCCTCGCCCACGGCGCCGGGTGTGTCCCTAAAAAAGACCTCTCGGCGCGCAAGCACCTGATTATACCTCATTTATGTCCGGATTGCAAGGCTTTTTAGCCTCGCACGCCCGGACGCGTGGTTTGCTTTTGTCCAGAAGGAACCGGTTGTGCAGACACAGCCGGTTCCTTCCAAGACGTTATTGACCTGGCGGTCTGAGTATTCAGAATTACCAGGAAGCTTTCTTCACACCGGGGATCTGGCCCTTGTAAGCCAGCTCCCGGAAGCAGATACGGCAGATGCCGTAGTCCCGCAGGTAAGCGTGGGGACGGCCGCACAGCTTGCAGCGGTTGTAGCGGCGGGAGGAGAACTTGGGCTCCTTCTGCTGCTTGAGAATCATAGACTTCTTAGCCATTGTTCATCCTCCTCCTTAGCGGGTGGCGAAGGGAGCGCCCACGAGCTTGAGCAGCTCACGGGCCTCTTCGTCAGTCTGGGCGGTGGTGCAGACCACGATGTCCATGCCGCGGATCTTGTCGATCTTGTCGTACTCGATCTCGGGGAAGATCAGCTGCTCCTTGACATGCCCCGGAAGTCACGGACACGGGGCAGAGCCACGTTGAACAGACGATCCAGGAACTCCCACATCTTGTTGCCGCGCAGGGTGACCTTGGCTCCGATGGGCATGCCCTCGCGGAGCTTGAAGTTGGCCACGGACTTCTTGGCCTTGGTGATGACCGCCTTCTGGCCGGTGATGGTGGTCAGGTCGTTCACCACGGCGTCCAGCACCTTGGCGTTCTCCCGGGCCTCGCTGCAGCCCACGTTGACCACGATCTTCTCCAGACGGGGGATCTGCATGGTGGACTTATAGCCGAACTTCTGCATCAGAGCAGGAGCGACCTCGTCCTGATACAGCTTCTTCAGGTTGGGCGTATTAGCCATTTCGATTCACTCCTCCTCTCTCAAATCTCGGCGCCGCACTTCTTGCAGATGCGGACCTTCTTGTCGCCCTCGACCTTGTGGCCGATGCGGGTGGGCTTGTTGCACTTGGGGCAGACCTTCTGCACCTTGCAGGCGTAGAGGGGGGCCTCCTTCTTCAGGATGCCGCCCTGGTCGCCCTGCTTGCGGGGCTTGGTGTGGCGGGAGACCACGTTGATGTTCTCCACGACCACCTTGCCGCTCTTGGGCTGGACCTCCAGGACCTTGCCCTGCTTGCCCTTGTCCTTGCCGGACAGCACGACCACCAGGTCGTCCTTCTTGATGCTCATTTTCTTCATGCTTCGTTACCCTCCCTTACAGCACTTCGGGAGCCAGGGACAGGATCTTCATATAGTCCTTGTCGCGCAGCTCGCGGGCCACGGGGCCAAAGATACGGGTGCCGCGGGGGTTCTTGTCCTCACGGATGAGGACGGCGGCGTTGTCGTCGAAGCGGACGTAAGAGCCGTCGGCGCGGCGCACACCCCGGGAGGTGCGGACGATGACGGCCTTGACCACCTCGCCCTTCTTCACGGTTCCGCCGGGCTGGGCCTTCCGGACGGAGGCCACAATCACGTCTCCGATGTTGCCGAACTTGCGCTTGGAACCGCCCAGCACACGGATGGTCTTGATCTCCTTGGCGCCGGTGTTATCGGCGACCTTCAGATAGCTTTCTTCCTGAATCATGCCGGCACCTCCTTACTTCGCCTTCTCGATGATTTCGACCACGCGCCACCGCTTGTCCTTGGACAGGGGGCGGGTCTCCATCACGCGGACGCGGTCACCCACGCCGCACTGGTTGTTCTCGTCGTGAGCCTTCAGCTTGTAGGTTCTCTTGACGATCTTCTTATACAGAGGGTGGGCCACACGGTCGGCGACGGCGACCACCACGGTCTTGTCCATCTTGTCCGAAACCACCAGGCCGACTCTGGTCTTACGGGAAGAAGTTCTGTTTTCCATCTTCTATCTCCTCCTCTTAGCGGCCGGCGAGCTGCTGCTCGCGGATGATGGTCTTGACCCGGGCGATGTCCTTCTTAACCTCCGCAATGCGGATGGGGTTGTCCAGCTGATTGGTGGCGTGCTGAAGGCGCAGGTTGAACAGGTCCTTCTTCAGGTCCATCAGCTTGGTCTCCAGCTCCGCGCCGGAGAGCTTGCGGATCTCATTGGCCTTCATTACGCTTCACCACCCTTCTCGGTCTCTTCACGCTTCACGATCTTGCACTTGACAGGCAGCTTGTGGCTGGCCAGGCGCAGAGCCTCGCGGGCGACCTCCTCGGAGACGCCGGCGATCTCGAACATCACGCGGCCGGGCTTGACCACGGCCACCCAGTACTCGGGAGAGCCCTTACCGGAACCCATGCGGGTCTCGGCAGGCTTCTCGGTGACGGGCTTATCGGGGAAGATCTTGATCCAAACCTTACCGCCACGCTTGGTGTAACGGGTCATGGCGATACGGGCGGCCTCGATCTGGTTGCTGGTGATCCAGCTGGGCTCAGTGGCCACCAGGCCGAACTCACCGTAAGTGACGGTATTGCCGCGGGTGGCCTTGCCCTTCATGCGGCCGCGGTGGACGCGGCGGTATTTCACGCGCTTAGGCAGCAGCATTACTGAGCGCCTCCTTCCTTAGGAGTGTTGGCCTGACCGGCGGGGCGGGGGCCACGGTTGTTATCACGGTTAAAGTTGTTGCGGCGCTCCCCGTCCCGGCGGAAGCCGCCCCGGCGGTCGCCGTTGCGGCGGTCGCGGCGCTCACGGCGCTCCTGATAGGGCTTGCTGGTATCCAGGGTGCGGGGGGTGGTGCGCAGGGCCTGAGTCAGCACCTCGCCCTTGTAGATCCACACCTTCACGCCGATGCGGCCGTAGGTGGTGGCAGCCTCAGCGAAGCCGTAGTCGATGTCGGCGCGCAGGGTCTGCAGGGGGATGGTGCCGTCGTGGTAGTGCTCGGTGCGGGCGATCTCAGCGCCGCCCAGACGGCCGGAAACGCTGGTCTTGATGCCCAGGGCGCCGGCGCGCATGGCGCGGCCCATGGCGTTCTTCATGGCGCGGCGGAAGCCGATGCGCTTCTCCAGCTGCTGGGCGATGTTCTCGGCCACCAGCTGAGCGTCCATGTCGGAGTTGCGCACTTCCACGATCTTCAGGTCCACGGGCTTGCCGATCATCTTGACCAGCTTGGCCTCCAGGGCCTTGATCTCCTCGCCGCCCTTGCCGATGACGACGCCGGGGCGGGCGCAGTGCAGGTAAATACGGACCTTGGCGTTGTCCCGCTCGATCTCGATCTTGGGGATGCCGGCGCCGTACAGAGTCTTCTTCAGGTAGTCGCGGATCTTCTTGTCCTCCACCAGCAGGTCGCCGACCAGCTCATTTTTCGCGTACCAGCGGGAGTCCCAATCCTTGATGACGCCCACGCGAAGGCCGTGGGGATTGACTTTCTGTCCCATATTGTTCCTCCTCCCTTAGCGCTCGCTCACGGCGATGGTGACGTGAGAGGTGCGCTTGTTGATGCGGTACGCCCGGCCCTGGGCCCGGGGCATGATGCGCTTGATGATGGGGCCGGGGTTGGCATAGCAGGCGGACACATACAGCTTCTCAGGGTCCATCTGGTGGTTGTTCTCCGCATTGGCCGCGGCGCTCTTGAGCAGCTTGAGCACAGGCTCAGAGGCGGCCTTGGGGGTGTTCAGCAAAATCGCGGTGGCGGTGGCCACGTCCTTGCCGCGGATCAGGTCCAGGACGATCTTCACCTTACGGGGAGAGATCCGCAGATATCTCAGGTTTGCAACAGCTTCCATTGCTCTCTCTCCTCCTTACTTACCGGTCTTGGAACCCGCGTGACCCTTGAAGGTGCGGGTGGGAACGAACTCGCCCAGCTTGTGGCCGACCATATCCTCGGTCACATAGACGGGCACGTGCTTGCGGCCGTCGTGGACGGCGAAGGTGTGACCCACGAAGGAGGGGAAGATGGTGGAGGCGCGGCTCCAGGTCTTCAGCACCTTCTTGTCGCCGGTCTGATTCATTTCATCGACCCGCTTCAGCAGCTCGGGGGCGCAAAAGGGGCCTTTCTTGATACTTCTGCTCATCTTTTACTCCCTCCTTACTTGGCGTTGCGGCGCTTCACGATGAACTTATCGGTGCGGTTCTTGGTCTTGCGGGTCTTGTAACCCAGAGCGGGCTTGCCCCAGGGAGTGACCGGGCCGGGACGGCCCACAGGGCTCTTGCCCTCGCCGCCGCCGTGGGGGTGGTCATTGGGGTTCATGACGGAGCCGCGGACGGTGGGCCGCCAGCCCATGTGGCGCTTACGGCCGGCCTTACCAATCTGGATGTTGGCGTGGTCGGTGTTGCCCACCTGGCCGATGGTGGCCTTGCAGTTCTCGCGGATATAGCGCACCTCGCCGGAGGGGAGGCGGACCTGAGCCATGCCGTTCTCCTTGGCCATCAGCTGGGCGGCCACGCCGGCGGCGCGGACCAGCTGAGCGCCCTTGCCGGGGTAGAGCTCGATGTTGTGGATCATCTCGCCCACGGGGATGTTGGCGATGGGCAGGCAGTTGCCGGGCAGGATGTCGGCGTCGGCGCCGGTCATGATGATGTGGCCGGCCTTCAGGCCGTTGGGGGCCAGGATATAGCGGCGCTCGCCGTCCTCATACTCGATCAGAGCGATGTTGGCGGAGCGGTTGGGGTCGTACTGCAGGTTGACCACAGTGGCCTTGCCCTCTTTGTCCCGCTTGAAGTCGATGATGCGGTACTTCTGCTTGTTGCCGCCGCCGTGGTGGCGGACGGTGATGCGGCCGTAGCTGTTGCGGCCCGCGTGCTTCTTCAGCACCTCGGTGAGGGCGCGCTCGGGCTTGGCCTTCTTGTCGATGCCCTCGAAGGCGGACACAGTCATGTGGCGGCGGGAGGGCGTTGTGGGCTTATAAGTCTTGATAGCCATTTCTCAATCTCCTCCTTACACCATGCCTTCGAAGAACTCGATGGTCTTGGAATCGGCGGTCAGGGTGACCATGGCCTTCTTCCAGCTGGGCCGGCGGCCGGCGGGCCGGTAGCCCATGCGCTTCATTTTGCCCTGCATGTTCAGGGTGTTCACCTTGGCGACCTTCACGCCGAAGATCTCCTCGACCGCCTTGGCGATCTCGATCTTGTTGGCGGTCTTGGCCACCTCGAAGGTGTAGCGCTTCATCTCGGCGTCCGCCATGGACTGCTCGGTGATGATGGGGCGCTTGATGATATCATAAGCGGTCATTATGCGAACACCTCCTCAATGATAGCCAGGGCGGCCTTATCGACCACCAGGCGGTTGGCGTTGACGATGTCGTAAACGCTCAGGACCTTGGCGGTGGTGGTGATGACGCCGGGGATGTTCCGGGCGGACAGGACCACATTCTTCTCCACCTCAGGGGTAATGACCACGGACTTGCCGGCCTGGATGCTGTCCAGGAAGCCCTTCATAGCCTTGGTCTTCACCTCGTCCAGCTTCAGGCCGTCCACCACCAGGATGTCGCCGGAGGCGGCCTTGGCGGACAGGGCGGACTTCAGAGCCAGACGCTTCACCTTCTTGTTGAGGGTGTAGCGGTAGGTGCGGGGCTTGGGGGCAAACACGATGCCGCCGTGGGTCCACTGGGGAGCCCGGGTGGAACCCTGACGGGCGTGGCCGGTGCCCTTCTGGCGCCAGGGCTTCTTGCCGCCGCCGGAGACCTCGGCGCGGGTCAGAGCGCTCTGGGTGCCCTGACGGCAGTTGGCCAGGTGGTTCTTGACCACCTCGTGGACCACAGCCGTGTTGGGCTCGATGCCGAACACCGCATCGGAGAGCTCGATCTCGCCGACCTGCTGGCCGGCCATGTTAAACACATTTGCTTTAGCCATGATTTACACTCTCCTTTCCTTACTTGTTGCGGGCGGAAGCCTTCTGCGGGTTGCGGCCGGAAGCCTTCTGCGGGTTGACGCTGACACCGGCGGCGCCCTTGGGCTCGAAGAACTTCTTCACGCTGTTGCGCAGGAACACCACGCCGCCCTTGGGGCCGGGGATGGCGCCGCGCACGGCGATGATGCCCAGCTCGGTGTCCACCTGGACCACGTCCAGGTTCATGACGGTGACCTGCTCGTTGCCCATCTGGCCGGCACCGATGGTGCCCTTGATGATCTTGGACATGTGGCTGGTGGCGCCCAGAGAGCCGATGTTGCGGTGCACAGGGCCGCCGCCGTGGGTGTTGCGCTTGACAGCGGCGCCGTGGCGCTTAACAACGCCCTCGTAGCCGTGGCCCTTGCTGATGCCGGTCACGTCCACACGGTCGCCGGCGGCGAAGACCTCGGCGGTGAGCTCGTCGCCCACCTCGTACTTGGAGCAGTCGTCCAGACGGAACTCCTTCAGAACCTTCTTGAACTCGGTCATGCCGGCCTTCTTCTGGTGGCCGACCTCGGGCTTGGTGAGCTTGCGCTCAGCAACCGTCTCATAACCCAGCTGAATGGCCTCATAGCCATCCTTCTCGGCGGTCTTCTTCTGCACCACGGTGCAGGGCCCGGCCTGGATCACGGTCACAGGGACCACGCGGCCAGCCTCATCGAAGACCTGGGTCATGCCGATCTTTTTGCCGATGATCGCTTTCTCCATGTTGGATTTCCTCCTATAAAGGTTATTGGTCGGGAGAGTTGCCCAATGGGCTGGCATTGCTCTCGCGACTTGACCCGTCCATCTCTATGACGCGATGGACTGCGGGTACAACAAAGTTGTGCTTGAGACCGGCTGAATTACAGCTTGATCTCGATCTCCACGCCAGCGGGAAGCTCCAGGCTCATCAGGGCCTCCACAGTCTTGGGGGAGGGCTTGATGACGTCGATCAGCCGCTTGTGGGTGCGGCGCTCGAACTGCTCGCGGCTGTCCTTGTACTTGTGGACGGCGCGCAGGATGGTGACGACTTCCTTCTTGGTGGGCAGGGGAATGGGGCCGGAGACGGAAGCGCCGGTGCGCTTGGCGGTCTCCACGATCTTCTCCGCGCTCTGGTCGATGAGCTGGTGGTCATAGGCCTTCAGACGGATGCGGATCATTTCTTTCTGAGCTGCCATGGGTTGTTTCCTCCTTAATACATACGAAGTGAATTTCTTTGTCCTTCATGCTTCGTACGGTGAAGTTCCTGTCCACGTTCTCGTGCGTATCACTCCGTGACATGAAAGAAACCGGCGCAGCAAGCAGGCCGGTTCCACCCAACCACAGCGATATACGCCGTGCCCAGGTCCTTCAGCCGCCCGATTCTAGCTCGGACATACTCCGCGGAAGTTCCCTCATTGCTGAGCAATCTCCCGCATCATCGCATTGCCCCCCTTACAGGGACTTTGGTATCATACATCAACACCCCCGTGTGTGTCAAGGACTTTTTCAAATTTTTTTGGCAAATTTCCTGCTGAATCCGCCCCGCCGTTCTGTGGAAAAAGACCGTCTCCGCCTGAGATGGGGGAGAGGGGGCGGCAAAAGGCCTCCTTTCCCCTTGCTCCCGCCGCTCCTTTGTGCTATGATACCCAAAAGCGGCCCCTGCTCCGGGCCCATTACCTTTTTAAATAGAAAGGAATCCGACTGCTTATGACCCATCTGAAACGGCTGGGAGCCCTCTCCCTGTCCCTTGCCCTGACCCTGACCGCCCTGAGCGGCTGCCAGAACGGCGCCGCCTCTTCCTCTCAGGGGGAGGAGCCCATCGACCTGGCCTCTGTCACCGACCCCTACCTGACCACCGCCGGCCTGTCCGGCGACACGGTGGTGGCCCGCGCCGGAGGCGCGGACATCACCGCCGGAAGCCTGCTGTACTGGATGGCCTATCTGGTGGACAGCTCCATCCAGGACCCCTCCTCCATGGACACCATCTGGGAGCTGGATATGGGCAACGGCCAGACCTTTGAACAGGGCGTCCTAGACGCCGCCCTGAACAACGCCGCCCTGTACGCCCTGCTCCCCACCCAGGCCCAGGCGGAGGGAATCTCCGTCTCCCCGGACCTCTCCCAGCAGGTGAGCGACATGATGGCCTCCATGGAGACCCAGGCCGGCAGCGCCGAGCTGCTGGACCACTCCCTGTGGTACAACGCCCTCAGTCCGGAGCTGTACACCACCCTCTTTGAGGTGAACGACCTGAACAGCCAGCTTCAGGAGAAGCTGTACGGGGAGGGAAGCGCCGGCTACCCCACCGACGACCAGGTGCTCTCCTTCGCCCAGGATCAGGGCTACTACCGGGCCAAACACATCCTTCTGAAGACGGTGGACACCAACAGCCCCCTCACCGACGAAAACGGCAACCCCACCGGGGAGTATGAGCCTCTGGACGAGGCCACCGTGGCCGAGAAGAAGGCCCTGGCCGAGGACCTGCTGGCTCAGCTCCAGGCCGCCGGCGACAAGGAGGCCCTCTTTGACCAGCTGATGGCCCAGTACAGCGAGGACACCGCCTCGGACGGCACTTTGAACGGAGCGGACGGTTACACCGCCGCTTCCGGCCAGATGGTGGAGCCCTTTGAGACCGCCGCCCTGGCCCTGTCCGACGGCGAGATCAGCGGCATTGTGGAGAGCGTCTACGGCTACCACATCATTCTCCGCCTCCCTCTGGACCCGGCAAACTTCCGCAGCGGCTACATTGCCCAGCAGATGACCGATCTGCGCCAGGGATGGCTGGACGCCAACCCGGTGGAGACCACCGAGGCCTTCGCCCAGGTGGACCCCCCCGCCTTCTATGAGAATCTCCTCTCCCTGCGCACCGCCATCGAGGAGGAGATGAATGCCCAGCAGGAGGCGGCTGACGCCAGCTCCAGCTCCGCAGGCAGCTCCAGTTCCAGCGCCGCGTCCAGTTCCTCCTCCAGCTCTGACCAGCCGGCAGCCTGATCTCCGGCCAGCGCGGACACCCCCCGCACCGTCCGCCTCACAAAAAAATCCAGGCCCCGCCGCCGGGAACATCCCACGCAAAAAGCCGGGGCCCTCATACAAGGGCCCCGGCAAAGGAATCGTGTGGAAATGGTGTGGTCTTCTTGAATTAGAAGATGCCCTGAGCCATCATGGCGTCGGCAACCTTCTGGAAGCCCACGATGTTGGCGCCGGCAACCAGGTCATAGCCCAGACCATAGCGCTCAGCAACCTCAACGGAGGAGTGATAGATGTTCTTCATGATGCCCTGCAGCTTGGCGTCGACTTCCTCAGCGGTCCAGTACAGACGCTCGGCGTTCTGAGCCATCTCCAGCTCGGACACGGACACGCCGCCGGCGTTGACAGCCTTGGAGGGGGCGACGACCATGTGCTTCTGCTCCTTCAGGAACTCCAGAGCGTCGTTGGTGGTGGGCATGTTGGCGACCTCGATGTAGTACTTAACACCGGACTCGGCAATCTTCTTGGCCCACTCGATGTTGACGTCGTTCTGGGTGGCGGCGGGCATGTAGATGTCCACGTCCTTCACGCCCCAGCACTTGGTGTTGGGCACGAACTCGCAGTCGAACTTGTCAGCATAGGGCTTGCAGTGCATAGGATCATTGGCGCGCATCTCCAGGATGTAGTTCAGCTTCTCCTCGGTGCACACGCCGTCGGGATCGTGGATGTAGCCGTCGGGGCCGGCGAAGTAGGTGACCTTGGCGCCCAGCTCAGCGGCCTTCTTCATGATGCCCCAGCCCACGTTGCCGTAGCCGGACATTGCGATGCGCTTGCCCTCGATGGACTCGCCGTCATGGGCCAGAGCCTCGACCAGATAGTACACAGCGCCGTAGCCGGTGGCCTCGGGACGCAGGATGGAGCCGCCGGTGGTCACGGCCTTGCCGGACAGAGCGCCGAACTCAGCAGCGCCCACGATGCGGCGGTACTGACCATACATATAGCCGATCTCACGGCCGCCGCAGCCCAGGTCGCCGGCAGGGCAGTCGATGTCCTGGCCGATGTGACGATACAGCTCGGTGATGAAGGCCTGGCAGAAACGCATGATCTCGGCGTCGCTCTTGCCGCGAGGATCGAAGTCAGAACCGCCCTTGGCGCCGCCGATGGGCAGGCCGGTCATGGCGTCCTTAAAGACCTGCTCGAAGCCCAGGAACTTCACGATAGAGAGGTTGACGGAGGGGTCAAAGCGGATGCCGCCCTTGTAGGGGCCAAGAGCCGCGTTGTACTGAACGCGGTAGCCGCGGTTGACATGCCACACGTGATTGTCGTCCTCCCAGGTCACGCGGAACTCGATGACGCGCTCGGGCTCGACCATCCGCTCCAGCAGGGCGGCCTTCTCGTACTCGGGATGGGCGTCGATCACGGGCTCCAGGGAGCTGAGGACCTCCTCGACGGTCTGCAGGAACTCGGGCTCGTTGGCATTCTTCGCCTTGGTCTCGGCCAGAACTCTCTCGATGTACTTGTTCATGATGACATTCCTCCTATAATGTATTTTTTGTGGCGATTTTCCAAGATTTTGACAGAATCCTTTCATTCCGCTCTTTAAACCAAGTTTAAAGGACATCAAAAAGGGCTCTATCGCTCGTCCTTATGTGTAGTATAACATAAAATGCCAGGAAGTAAAGCAAATTTTTTGTGGGTGTCACCACAACAAAACGACTGTGGCAACTCTCAGCCTTTCGTTCCTTTCCACAGAAATTCATGCTGATTTTTGACGAAACAAACAAAAAATGACTGGATTCCAAAACGGAAATCCAGCCATCCACAATCAGAATGCAGGAGTTCAGTCAAAGGCCAGCCCAAGATAGGCGGTGCTGGACCAGTCCCAGGCGGCCTCCACCTCCGGGTCGAGCCACTTGAGCATGGCGAAGGGCTGGCCGCCCTCCGGCACGCGGTACATCATGCACCAGTTGGGCAGAAGGCTGAGCAGACACTCCAGCACCCAGTCCCTGTCCCCCGGAGCGCACAGGAGCTCCTTGACCAGCAGTTTGCCGTTTTCCATCCCCTCGGCGCACAGGGCGGCCCGGCCGCGGGGGGCGGCCAGGGCATACAAGCCCCCGCCGGGGGTGAGGGCGCAGGCTCCCGCCTGATAGCCCATCATCTCCTCCGGGATGATAATGTGAGGCGTCTCCGCCAGCCAGTTCTCCCGCAGGGCGGTATATTCCCCCGGTGAGAGCCGCTCCAGGGACTTCACCGCGCCTGGATTCCGGTCCGCTTTCTCCCAGTGAAAGAAGTTCTGCCCGTGAACAAAGCACTCCCGGAAGCCATTCCTCCCAAAAAACTGGTGCAGGGAGGGCTCCGCAGGCTTGGTGGTCACCGCCGGAATGCCCCAGGAGCGGAAAAAGCCGTCCGCGTCGGAGAGCAGCCGCCCGGCCAGCCCCCGGCCCCGGGCCTCCGGGTGGGTAGCCACGGCGTACAGATAGGCCGCCCGGTACTCCCCCCGGCCGGGCACCGCGAAGGTGGTGTCGAACCAGGCGGTCATGGCCTGGACCACCCCGTCCTCCTCCAGCATGAGCATCCGCTCCGGCTTATAATAGGTGTGATAGAAGTTGTCCACATAGGCCCCGTCGTCCCCAAAGGCCAGCTGCCACAGCTCTCGCTGGCGGGGAATATCGGCGGTGGTGGAGATCCGGGTCTGAAGCATGGTGGTCCTCCTTATAAACTGTTAAAGGTAAAAACCGCCGGAAAGAAGGCAGGGCGGGTCCTTGACCCGCCCACAGCCCCTCATATATTTAATATCCGGGGTACACGTCGCTCTTCCGGGGCATGATGATGGCACAGATCAAATAGGCCCAAAAGCCGATGCTTCCGCAGAATGCCGCAATCACCCAGGCCACCCGCACCAGGGTGGGGTCGATGTCGAAATACTCCGCGATGCCGCCGCACACGCCGGCTACCATCTTGTAAGGGCCCTCGGTCTTATACAGCTTTTTCATATCGAAAACACTCCATTTCAAAATTCACGGGCCTGCGCCCTCTGCTGTTGTCCCTATCATACTACGGCAGGATTGAAAACATCCTGGGAATCAGATTAAAGAACCATAAAAATTGGAAAGGACCCCATTCATAGTTCCCCCTGGCGGAGTATATAGAGCTTTCGGGCCAGCAGCGCGGCGGAGATGGTAAAAAATACCTCCAGGACGCTGGACACCATCCGCGGGATCAGGAACAGTACGGCGCTCCCCAGCACGATCAGGCCCCAGGCAATCAGCAGGCGGCCGTACCGCTCCGGCCGCTGCCGGCGCAGGATGAGCAGGATCACCAGCAGGGCCAGCATCAGCAGGGCGCAGGCTCCGGCGGCCAGTCCCACATGGAGGGCGGCAAACCGGGGGAAGTAGTCGGGCAGATAGGGGATGGCCAGGGCATACCCCAGGGCCAGGCAGGCGGCCAGCACCAGCCACGACACCGCCAGCCGCGCCCAATGTCCAGGCAGCGAGAAGGCCAGGCGGTTGACCACCACAAAGAAGTAGCTGCCCGCCAGCAGGCCCCAGTAGAGGAATCCCCGGTAGTGGTCCCACCCGGTGACGGCGATGACGGAAAAATTGCTGCCGAACCACTCTGTGCCCCCGGCAAAGGAGATGGTGTACACCGGGATCAGGAAACAGGCGAAGAAGTTCAGCACAAAATGGCGTTTTCTTTTCCCCGGCTTCATCCCTTGGCCGGAGCCGGCTCCAGCTCGCCCTGGTCGTTGAGGACCATCTTCTGGATCTGGTTGCCGGTGTTCTTCTGAATGTCGTCCAGGCGGATGCCCTCGGTGATGTTGGACACCAGGGAGTAGGCCACCCCGTGGCGCTTGGCCCGGCCGGTGCGGCCGATGCGGTGGATGTAGTACTCGTTCTCGTCGGGCACATCGTAGTTGAACACCGCGTCCACGTCGTCGATGTCCAGTCCCCGGGCGGCCACGTCGGTGGCGGCCAGCACCCGCAGCTTGCCCTCCCGGAATTTTTGGAGGGTCTTCTCCCGCACCCGTTGCTGGATGTCCCCGTGGATGGCCTCGCAGGTGACCCCCCGCATCCGCAGCAGGCCGGAGAGCCGGTCGGTCATGTTCTTGGTGTTGCAGAAGGCGATGACCCGGTCAAAGCCCCCGATCTCCATGAGGCGGACCATGGCGTCCACCTTCTCGTTTCGGTCCACGTCCAGGCGGTACTGGCTGATGTCCGGCTTGTTCTGCTCATCGGCCCGAACGGTGATCTCCACCGGGTCCCGCTGGTACACCCAGGAGATGTCCATGACTTCCCGGGAAATGGTGGCGGAGAAGAGGCCCAGGTTCCGCCGCTGGGGCATCAGGTCCAGGATGCGGGTCACATCCCGGATGAAGCCCATGTCCAGCATCCGGTCGGCCTCGTCCAGCACCACCGTCTCCACCTGGTCCAGGCGGACGGTGCGGCGCTTCACGTGGTCCATCAGGCGGCCGGGGGTGGCCACCACAATCTGGGGCCGCTTCTTTAATTGTGTGATCTGCTTGTCAATGGGCTGGCCGCCGTACAGGCACACGGTGCGCACTCCCTCTTTGAAGGCGCACAGGTCCCGCAGCTCGTCCCGGATCTGGATGGCCAGCTCCCGGGTGGGGGCCAGCACCAGGGCCAGCACGTCGCTGGACTCCGGGTCGATGTGCTCCACCATGGGGATGCCGAAGGCAAAGGTTTTGCCCGTCCCCGTGGGGGCCTTGGCGATCACATCCTTATACTCCATAAAATAGGGGATGGCGCCCCCCTGAACGGGGGTGGCCTGCTCATAGCCCTTCTTCTCCAGGGCCTTCATAATGGGCTCGGACAGCCCCAGGTCCGCATACCGGACATTTTCATTGACAATTTCGCCGTTGATCTCCATAATTCAAACGTTCGCTCCTTCTGTCTCTTGTGGTATGTCTCCTGTGATCCAAGGCCCACCACTCGACACATCAGGCTGTGCAGGACGCCGTTTTCCCCGGCGCGGCCCCGAATCCCGCTGCGGGTTCTGACCCGCGTAGCGCTCCTATTATATAAGGTTTCCCCATTCTTGTCCAGCCTTCCCCGGTTTTCGGCGAAAAAATCAGTTGCCAAGCGGGCAGAATTATAGTAAAATGATTCCCAGTCTGATTGTTCCGCCTTCGGCGGAGAGCAAGGCCGCACTAGTTGGGGAGATAGCGGTGCCCTGTACCTGCAACCCGCTACAGCAGGGATGAATCCCGGCCCCCGGACGTGTGATGTGTCGTCTGACCTGGATAAGCAG
>CASFKT010000059.1 GCA_949295195.1 uncultured bacterium
GTGCCCCCGAAGGGGGCGGATGAGGGTGACCACCGGGAATTTTTTGTAGGGGCGGCACACTGGGCCGCCCGCCCACGCAGGTCCTACGGCATCCGCTCTCGGGTCTCGCTGCGGCCGGTGAGGTAATCCAGGCTCACGTCAAAAAAGTCAGCCAGGGCGATCAAATTTGCGTATTCTGGCACATGATGGCCCGATTCACAATATTGGTAGGCCCGCAGCGTCTGGTGCAGCAATTCAGCCATTTGCTTTTGTGTCAGTCCGCGCTCGGTCCGAAGCTGGCGCAGTCGGTCAGAAAGATTCGGCATAATTCTCCTTGGCATGAATTTGAAGTTCATGCTACAATATGAATACAAAATTCATCTTTTGAGGGGCGATTTGTATGAGCAAGTTACTCTCTTCTCTGTTTTTTGACAATCCTAAAATCCCGGAACAAATTTACCAATTCTGCCAGAGCATCCCGGAATATGTTCAGGCCCGGGAGGAATATTACGCGCTGGCCCAGGAACTGGAGGAGACCATGGGCCGACAGTGGTATTTTACCTTTGAGGCCCGGCTGAATCAATATTGGGCTTGGGAAAATCAGGCGTACTACCTGTTCGGCCTAAATCTCCGGCGGGAAATTTTGGAGGGGTTTCAGGGGGAGGGATGAGGGTCAGAGCGTTCGGGAGGCCGCGTCCTGTAAAAAACGCGGGAACGGTTCGGCGGGCGGCCCAGGTGTGCCGCCCCTACGGAAGAGCCGGGCAATTCCCGGTAGTTACCCTCATCCGTCCCCTTCGGGGCCACCTGTCCCTACTCCCTTTGGCCTTCGGCCATTTCCCCCTGACAGGGGGAATCGGCCCCCTGGAAGGGGGAAGGCTTTCGGGCGACCGCAAGGGTCGCCCCTACGGCTTTACGGGAGCCTTGCCTGAAATCTGGCGGGCGGGTGAGGACACCCGCCCCTACGCGGTTCTTTTCGTAGGGGCCGGTCCCAGACCGGCCCGCGGGAGGGGCAAATCCCTATCCCCTTTGTCTCGCTGCGCTCGACATCTCCCCTTGATAAGGGGAGTCGTCCCCTCCCCTACGGCTCTCAAGAACTCCTTCCGGGATCGGGTAGGGGAGGCCCTTGGGCCTCCCGCCGGGGGTCGTGCAAGCCAAGAAGGCACCCTCATCCGCCCCCTTCGGGGGCACCTGTCCCTATCCCCTCTGTCGCTGCGCGACATCTCCCCTTGATAAGGGGAGTCGCGGCCCCCTTGGAGGGGGAAGGCTTGCGGGCGGCTGATAGCCGCCCCTACGGCGTATCCAGCACCGGGAGCGTTGGTTCGGGAAACCCAGGCGCAGTTTTTGAACCGCACCAGCGGCAATTTTTGCAAACCCAGGGCCCAGTGGCCCGGAAGGAAGCGCGGAGGCCACTCCATTTTTGCGCGCCGGAAATTCAGCAACATCAAACAAGAGAGCGTCCCCCGTAATGGGGGACCGGGGGTAAGGCGAATATGGACACGAAGTGTCCATCCTGAGCCGTCCCCCGGCGGCGTTTTGGTTCCTTTGCCGCCGCGGGCAAAGGAACTCGCCGCCCGCAGGCGGCGAAATACCCCTGCGGAAAACCACCGAAACGGCGCGTCCAGGAGGCCGCGCCCTACATAAGAAGAAGAAACATTCCCGCCGGGCGAAAACTCAGGGCTTCTTTTTATTCCTCCGCTCCTCATCCACCTCATAGGCCTTGATGATCCGCTGCACCAGGGCGTGGCGGACCACGTCGGACTCGGTGAGGCGCATGATGGCGATGTCCTCCACGCCCTTGAGCACCCGCATGGCCTCCTTCAGGCCGGAGACCTTGTCCGCCGGCAGGTCGATCTGGGTGATATCGCCGGTGATGACGATTTTCGACCCGAAGCCCAGACGGGTGAGGAACATTTTCATCTGCTCCCGGGAGGTGTTCTGGGCCTCGTCCAAAATGATGAAGGAGTCGTCCAGGGTGCGGCCCCGCATATAGGCCAGGGGGGCCACCTCGATGTTGCCCCGCTCCAGGTACTTCTGATAGGTCTCCGGGCCCAGCATGTCAAACAGGGCGTCGTACAGGGGCCGCAGGTAGGGGTCCACCTTGGACTGGAGGTCGCCGGGCAGGAAGCCCAGCCGCTCTCCGGCCTCCACCGCCGGGCGGGTGAGGATGATGCGGTTGACCTCCTTGGAGCGGAAGGCGGCCACGGCGGCGGCCACCGCCAGATAGGTCTTGCCGGTGCCGGCGGGGCCCACCCCCAGGGTGACCACATTCTTTTTGATCGCGTCAATATACTTCTTCTGGCCCAGGGTCTTGGCCTTGATGGGCTTTCCCTTGGCGGTGATGCACAGCACGTCGGCGGCCAGGTGCTGGACCTGCTCCTCCTGCCCGGTCCGGACCAGCTGGAGCACATAGCGCACGTTCTGCTCCTGGATGGGCTCGCCCCGGGCGGCCAGGGCCATCAGGTTCTCAATGGCCTTTACGGCGTACATCACCTGCTCCGGGTCCTCCCCGGACACCTTCAACTGGGAGTCCCGGCTCACCACCGAGACCCCCAGCTCATGTTCAATCAGACGGATATTCTCGTCAAAGGAGCCAAAGACGCTGATGGCGTCCTCCAGACGCTCCAGGTTGATGCTTAATTCTGTCATTGGTATTTGTTCTCCTACTCCGCCGGGGTCTCCCCCGGGATCTCGCGGGTACTGGGGATCTCCTCTCCGATCTCCTCCCGGCACTCCGCGGTCAGCGTCACATGCAGCTGCCCCTCCGACACCCGGGCGGTATAGCTGGTGTCGATCACCTGGCCGTCCTCCCCGATCTGTTCCAGCAGATAGGAGAACAGCCGGTCCTCCAGCATGGTCTGGGCGGCCTCCGGGTCCACCGAGACGGTTTCGGTTTCATAGGCGCGGTATTGCTCCGCCGTAAGCATCATAGGCAGGCTCCGGCCCCCCGGCAGGGTCAGCTGGTGTACAGTGGTTATTTTATCATATCCATCCCCAGGAATGCTACTGTTTTTATAAAAATCCACCCCAAAGTCCAGACAGCGCAGGGACCAGAGGGTGCGCTCCTCCCCGGTGTACCGCTTCACCCGGGCCTCCAGAGGGATGGCCGCCTCCAAGGTCCGCCAGGTGCGGGCGTATACCCGCCCCCGGGCGTGGACGGGGTAGTACCGCACCGGCTGGTCGCTGTAGAGGGGAGGCTCAATGGAGATGAGGCCGGAGATGAGCACCTCCCCCCTGGCCACCGTGTCCCCCTCCTGAACGGCGGCCTCCCCCGCCAGGGGCTCCACCTGGGTGATGATGCCGTCCGCCTCGGAGACCACGTCGTAGAACCCCTCGTCGTCTACGATCTCCGGGGACTCCACCGCCTCCCGCACCACCACCTCCAGCCGGGTGCCGTACAGGTTGATGGACATCCAGGACAGCTCCTCCAGCTCCCGCAGGGCCCGCTGGGCGATGGCCTTCCGGTCCAGGCCGGGGCCGTACACTCCGGGGCGCACCCCCTCCAGCCGCAGCTGGGAGAGGATGCGGGCGGTGGGCACCGTCTCATTGCCGGTCACGTCGATGGTGAGCACAAATTTGGACAGGACGCACACCGCCAGCAGGGAGAGGGCCAGCCCGATGAGAAAGGCGTACCGCCGGCGGAACCGCCCCAGAAAATCCGGCAGCCCCCGCCGGCCCTCCACGGAGATCTCGCACCCCGCCCGCTGGGCCAGCTTTTTCACCAGGGAGAGCTTGTGCCGGAAGGTGGTCAGGCGTAAGGTGTGGTCGTCTGTCCACTCCACCCCCCAGCAGGGCGCCCCCTCCTGGGCACACAGGTTCAAAAGCCGCTCCGGGAACAGGCCCCGGGCCGTCAGGGTCACCGTCCCCCGCACATAGTTCATGGCCCGCTTCATCGCCGCACCCCTAAGTCAGCTCGATGCCGGCGATGCGCCCGGTGATGAGCAGCTCCATGCCGGTCATGGCCCGCAGCTCCAGCCCCTCGCCGGTCACCTTCACCACATAGGACCCGCCGCTGATGTGGATTTCCCTGTCCCCATAGGCCAGGATGCCCTTGTGGTGCTCCATGCGCAGCTCCCCCGTCCCCACCAGCTCCAGCCGGGGCACCCCGGCCACCACGTCCGCCGGCAGGTCAAAGAACTGGGCGGTGCGCTCCAGCAGTCCCTCGCGCCTCCCTTTGGTCCCCATACCATCACCCTTTCCCGCTATGTCTATGCGGAAACGGGCGCAAACATGCGGGGGCGCGGGCGGGTTTTCCCGGAAAAAGGTCTCCTTCCCTCCGCCTTCTCAGTCCTCCGGCATGGGGGCGTACTGGATTTTCAGCGTCATGCCCTGGTGCCACACCCCGGCGCTGCGGGTGATGGCCAGGCGCTGGCCCTCGCCGAAGCCGATGGTCTCCCCGTCCTGGAGGGCCACGCCGTTTTCCAGCACATAGTCGGCGATGTCCAGCAGGAAGCCCCGCAGGTCCCCGGGCTCCGCGTCGGCGTCCAGCACCTCCATCTCGTCCCTGCCGAAGGCGCGCATGCCATCGGTGTAGGCGCACAGGCCCCCCTCCCGGCGGTAGAGGCCGGGCCAGACCAGGTTCAGCAGGGGCAGGCTCCCGTCCTCCAGCATCCCCGCCGCCCCCTCATAGAACTCCGGCTGATAGACCGTGCCGTTGGCGTAGACCCCCAGCACCCCCGCCTGCCGGCAGGCGGCGCACACCAGCTTCACCTGGAGCCGGGCGGCCTCCAGGGGGTCCTCCTCCCCGGCCAGGACGGAGACCAGGATCTGCCCCCGGTGCCGCCGGGCCGTCTCCTGGGCCTCGGGCCACAGGTAGTTGTGGGCGGCGTTCTCCTCCGCCTCCCCGTGGGGCACCGGGAAGGGGTAGAGGTGGACGGCCGCCGTCATGCCGTTCACCTCAAACACCAGGGCGCTGTCCCCCTCCTCGCCGCCGGTCTCCTGGGTGAAGCAGGGGATGCCCCACAGGTCCCGCAGGTCCCGCTTGAACTGCTCCCCGTCCCACTCCGGCTGTTCCAGCAGGACGAAGGCCAGGAAGGCGCCCCCCTCCGGCTGTTCCAGGGCCATCTGATCCTCGCTCAGGGAGAAGTCGGGCTCGAAGCGGACCACCTGGCTCTCCTCCCGCTGGTAGATCAGGCCGATCTTCCGGTCCAGGCCGATGGAGAACCGGTCCAGCTCCAGCCCCTCGGTGCCCAGGCCCGCCCGGGCGGACAGGAAGGTCCTCCCCCGGCGCTCCAGCTCGGGCAGGCGGCGGACCAGGGCCTGGAACCAGAGGGCGGGCAGCTTGGACAGGGCGGCCTCGTTGCCAAAGAAGCGGCCGGTGACGGTCCGCTCCCCATAGGGGATGGTGAAGGTGCAATAGGGGGCGTCCGCCTCCCACTCGGTGGGGGCCAGGGCCGCCCGGATGGCCTCCAGGTTCTCCCGATTGCACAGGATGTGGGAGATGGCCCGGCGCTTGTCCGCCTCCCCCTCGTCCAGCCCCTCCTGGAGCCGCCGGTCGCACTCGGGGTCGATCCAGTGGAACTCCATCTCCTCCAGGTTCCGGCCCTCCAGAATCTCCCGGCGGAGGGTGGTGAACTCATAGTCCCCGGGCTCCAGCTCCAGCCCCCGGTCCACCGCCGCCAGGGCCTCCCGCTGTCTCCCGAAGTGGCTGAGCAGCTTGGCGTACTGGAGGTATCCCCACACGTAGCCCGGGTCCAGCTCCACACCCTTCCGGGCGTAGACCAGGGCCTCCTCCAGCCGGGCGCAGTAGGTCAGGGCGCAGGCGTACCGGTAGTACCAGATGCCGCTCCCGGCTGCCTCCGCCGCCTGTTCCGAATCGGACATCCAGTCCGCCGCCCGGTAGTAGTACTCGTACTCGTCCACATTGTTGCAGGCGTAGGAGTACCACAGGGCCACCTCCAGATCGGCCCTGGCCTGGGCCACGGAGAAGCGGCCCTCCCGCACCCCGGCCCGGATGGTCTCCTCCAGGTAGGACAGCATTTTATAGAAGTAGCCGGACGGTCCCTCGCACATCCCCTCCAGCTCCTCCACGTCCTCCGGGGTCAGCACGATCCCCTCCCCGCCCTGTACGGCGATCCAGCGGCGGCAGTCGTCAATGAAAAAGCGGATCTCCTCCTCCGTGTTGTACTGCGGGCCGTCCCCCGGGTGGAGCTCCAGGGCTTTTTGGAAATAGCCCAGGGCCCGCTCCTCCTGGTCCAGGTAGTAGAGGGCGTAGCCCATGCGGAAGTTCCAGCTGTAGTCCTCCCCCAGGGCCGCCCGGTGGGGCTCCATCAGCCCGACGGCCCGCCGGAACAGCGCCCGGCCCTCCGGCGTGCCGGGGTCCCCCTGGTTGTTATAGGCCCGGGCCAGCTCCAGGTCCTGCTCCGGGGTGCGCTCCCCCTCCGGGATGGCCTCCAGGGCCTCGATGATCTTCTGATGCTCGTCGTTCTCATGCCAGATCCGGCACTGCTCCAGCAGCTCCATAGGGGCGTCCTCCTCGAATCATCTCTTTTTCCATCCGCACGCCCGGGACGGTCCCGCCGCCGGACGCGCCGTGTCATCTCCAGTATAATACAGCGCCCCGCCCCTGACAAATGTATTTTCCGGACTTTTTGCGGGCTTTACCTTTCCGGCCCAGTTGTGCTATAATGCTCTCCACTACCGTGAAACATTTGAAAAAACATGAGGTTTCTGCCATGGAAAAGCTATATGAGGAAAACCAATTTCTCACCCGGTTCACCGCCCGGGTGCGCTCCTGCGCCCAGGGCAGGAAGGGGTGGGACGTGATTCTGGACCAGACCGCCTTCTACCCCGAGGGGGGCGGCCAGCCCTATGACCTGGGCGTCCTGGGCGGGGCCCGGGTTCTGGAGGTCCACGAGCGGGAGGGCCATGTGGTCCACACCTGCTCCGCCCCCCTGGAGGTGGGGAGCGCCGTGGAGGGAGAGATCGACTGGGCCCGCCGCTTCGACCTGATGCAGCACCACTCGGGGGAACACATCGTCTCCGGCCTGGCCCACACCATGTACGGCTGTGACAACGTGGGCTTTCACATGGGGGCGGACGTGATTACCATTGACCTCAATGTGGAGCTCACCCAGGACCAGGTCCGGGCGCTGGAGGAGGCGGCCAACCGGTACATCTGGGAGGACCACCCGGTCCAGATCACCTACCCCTCCCAGGAGGAGCTGGCCCATCTGGAGTACCGGAGCAAAAAGGCCATCCAGGGACAGGTGCGCATCGTCTCCTTCCCCGGGGCGGACACCTGCGCCTGCTGCGGCACCCACGTGTCCTCCTCCGGCCAGGTGGGGCTGGTGAAGCTGCTCTCCTGCCAAAAATTCCGCTCCGGCGTGCGCATCGAGCTGGTGTGCGGCGGCCGGGCCTTCGCCCATCTGTCCCAGGTGTGGGAGCAGAACCACCAGATCTCCAACCTCACCTCCGCCAAGCTGCTGGAGACCGCCCCGGCGGTGGAGCGGCTTCTGGGGGAGAACCAGGCCCTCAAGTCCCGCATCCTCACCCTGGAGGACGCCCGCTTTGCCGCCCTGGCCCGGCAGTACCAGGGAGCGGGGGACGTGGTCCTCTTTGAGGAGGACCTGAAGCCGGACGGCCTGCGCCGGCTCACCGCCGCCGTCCAGGCGGCCTGCGGCGGCCGGTGCGCCTGCTTCTCCGGCCGGGACGGCCAGGGGTATCAGTACGCCATCGGCCAGCCGGGGGGCGAGCTGCGCCCCCTGGTCAAGGAGCTGAACCAGGCCCTCCAGGGCCGGGGCGGCGGCAAGCCCGATTTCGTTCAGGGCTCCGTGGCCGCCGGCCGGGCGGAGATCGAGCATTTCTTTCAGACGCACACCCCATAAGGACACCGGCCGCATATCTGGGGGCGCGCTGCGCGCCTCTCCTGAACCACGTCATACTACATAAGGAGCCTCTATGGAATACACACTCTACCAACTGCTCTGGTTCTTTCTGGTCTACTCGTTCCTGGGCTGGCTGCTGGAGACTGCCGCCGCCGCGGCGAAGAAGGGCAAGCTGCTCAACCGCGGCTTTCTCAACGCCCCCTTCTCCCCCGTTTACGGCGAGGCCGCCGTGCTGTTTGCCGTGTTCCTCCCGGAGCTGAAAAGCGCCCCCTTCTTCCTGTTTGTGGGCGGCATGCTGCTGGCCACCGCCCTGGAGCTGGTCACCGGCGCCCTGCTGGAGCGCATCTTCGGGCAGAAGTGGTGGGACTACTCCCAGGAGCCCTGGAACTTCAACGGCCACATCTGTCTGAAATACTCCCTGGTGTGGGGCGTTCTGGCCCTGTTCTGCCTGTTTTTGGGCAACCCCCTGCTGGTAACCCTCACCAACTGGATTCCCCAGTCGGTGGGACGGATCATCGTCATTGCGGTGCTGATCCTGCTGGCGGCGGACTTTGCCGGGTCGGGCGCCGCGCTGCTCCAGCTCAACGGCAGCCTGAAGGAGCCCAGCGAGGTCTCCCGGCGGTGGCGGGCGGTGTCCAACGCCCTGGACAACGCGGTCACCCGGTACATCCAGCGGCGTATGGCCCGGGCCTACCCCAGCCTGGACAAGGAGCGGCTGAAGCAGGAGCGGCGCAAGGAGAAGGTCCGCGCCCAGGTATTCGCCCAGGGCTGCGGCTTCTACAAGCTGACCTGGATCTTTGTCATCGCCGCCCTGCTGGGCGACCTCTTTGAGACCGTCTTCTGCCGCTTCTCCATGGGGGAGTGGCAGAGCCGCAGCAGTCTGCTCTACGGTCCCTTCTCCATCGTGTGGGGCTTCGGCGCGGTGATTCTGACCGTCCTGCTCTACCGCTACCGGGACCGCCGGGACGGCTTTCTGTTCCTGTTCGGCACCGTGCTGGGGGGCGCCTATGAGTACGGCTGTTCCGTCCTCTCCGAGCTGATGTTCGGCACGGTCTTCTGGGATTACAGCCATATCCCCTTCAACCTGGGCGGCCGGATCAACCTGCTCTACTGCTTCTTCTGGGGCATCGCCACGGTGGTGTGGATCAAGGTGCTCTACCCCCGCATGTCCAATCTGATCGAGCGGCTGCCCATGAAGGCGGGAAAAATTCTCACCTGGCTGCTGGCGGTCTTTATGGTGCTGAACATGGCCGTCTCCGCCCTGGCCTTCGGCCGCTATGTGGAGCGCAGCATGGACGTCCCCGCCCAGAACAGCGTCGCCCGGTTCCTGGACGGCCACTATCCGGACGAGCGCATCGAGCGGGTCTATCCCAGCGCAAAATTCGTGGACTGAGTTCCGGGAATGGGTTTTCTTCCCCCTCGAGCTCCCCCGCCAATACTCGGGCGGATTCGTCTAAACAGAGGTTTTTCGACAAGCTGGAGCGGGCAGCCCTTACCGGGCCGCCCGCTCCAGCTTGTCAAAAAAGCCCTCCTGCAAGGAGTTCCGCCGTCCGCAGACGGCGGAATAAAATGAAATCCCATCATTTCCGAGGACATGCGCCTCGGAAATGATACCTCTCGCGAAATTTTGGCCGACAATTTCGCAAGAAATCGAGGCCAAATTTTCGTGCAGCTCCACGCGAAAAAGTGGCTCTGCCACTTTTTCGACAGTCTCAGCGGGCGGCCCGGTAAGGGCCGCCCGCTTTTTCCCGCTACAAAAAC